>DASQQR010000307.1:0-5508 GCA_035643335.1 Anaerolineales bacterium | reverse complement strand
TAGATCGTTGGCTTTTACCCAGGAGTTCGGCCACTTCCTTGGCCAGTTCCGACTGCGCCGTCACCGAAGGGCTATAAAGTTTATGATCCACAAAATAATCAATCGCCTTCTGATCGGCAAGGGGTACTGCAGTGTGGAATTCACCACTCAACGGTGTCAGCCAGAGATTAAGTGCGTATGGATTTCCCAGATCCTGAATGAGTTTCTGTAGAGTTCGACGACTGAATAGCTGGTCGATCACCCCATCAAATTCAAAATAGATCAGTCCTTCCGGTTTTAATACCCGCTGAAGTTCAGATGACCCTTCACAATTCTGGCGGAGGCGCCGGATGTTCCTCCCTCCCACAATCAGTATTAGATCCGCACTATCGCTCGCAAGCGGCAGAGCAGAACGATGATTAATGACGAGAGGCCTGACGTTATTCAGCTCAGCGCGGCGCATCGTCCGTTCGAATCTATCGATCTGATTTGAATCGAAGCATACAACCCTTGTGTCGCGACTGAACCGCGAAAGAGTCGTTAGCGTAGTGGCGGGTGGCGTTCCGATACACACTGCCCGTTCGAGATCAAGTTTTGGCAGTAGAAACGACCAGTTGGCTCCAGCTACTCTCCCCTTTATATTTGTGCTGGGGACAAAATCTGTTGAGAGCGTTGTTTCCAGGATCATCGGCTTGTTAGTAATTGCCCACTTTCATGCATCTACTTACTGCCAGGGTCAGAATACTGAGCCAGTGAACGCTCGTCATTGACCAAATTCACGGGTGCAACCGGACCGGGTTTAGAATTGCGCGACCAATAAGCTTCCCAAATCAAACCAATAGCCTCACGTTGAACTTTCTCAGGAGCACGGGTTGCATCTAAGAGTACCATCTGCGGAACTGACGACCGCAGCTTATGATAAGCCTCGCGTTGCGCTTCCAAGATGGCAGGGCTATGTTCCCCTTTGCGCTGATAGAGAACTTCGCCAGGAGCATCCAAAACGATCACCAGGTCGGGCGCTGGGCAAGCATGGGCCATGATCCACCGACGGGATCGTTGGCCCCAGTTTAGCTGCCGGTGCGAGGGTAAAAGGGAATCGTATGTATAGCGATCGAAGATTACAAGCCGTCCGCAACCCTGATGATAACGAGCCGCGAGATAACGCTGCCACTGCTTGAACAAACGACGTGCAAAACCCAATCCAGGTATTGGTGAAGGTTTCGCTGTAACCGTTCCATTCTGATAAAGTCCCATATAGACGTAATAGACAGGAAAATATGAAGCGGATTGGATGGCAGATGTCAATGTTGTTTTACCGGCCCCATCAGGTGCTAAGAAAGCCACCATGGGAAGCTGGGGACGAAGCATATTGAGCAAGCGATTCAACTTACGCAAAACCTGCCCTTTGATTTTGCGTATGAAAGTACCGACCCTGTCCCTGCTGGCAAGATAGTCGTAAACTTTTCGCCGCTCGACCAACAGCGCTTCCCATTGCCCGCCTTCGACCAGAGTCTTGAGGCCTGGCCAGGACAAGGTCGGTGACCAGAATTGCTCAAGAAGATTGGAGAGGTAGTCAATGTTTCCTACCTGTCGACTGAGTTCTAGAAGGCGTTGGCGACGACTTGGTGCGAATTCCTCTTTGTCCAGAACGCAGTGCAAGAGCAACGTTATAAACTCATCTTCCGGCGACGGAATAAAGATGCTCTTATAGCGCGTTCGGTTATTCAAGCAAGGATTGGCCAGGTCTGTTCGGAGGGCATGGTTTCGCTGGCCATAGGCAATCTCAGTGACCACATCGAGCTTTATCCAGCACTGGCCACGTTGGTCATAAGCGATGAAGAAATGGTGCGGCGCATGTCCCACAGCGCGCATAGGAACGAAGCCCATTTGCGTTAAATGCTGATATACCGATTTCCATTGGTCCCCATCGACAAGGAGATCGATTTCACCTCCGCTATCAGCCATCTGGTCAATCCGATCAAAATCGCGCAGAAGGCAATAGGCGATATTATTTTGTTCCAGCGCATCAAAGACCGAAAGCAATAATCGATCCACTGCAGAACTTTTTGAGATTGATTAAGACACCGGGGCCGAGTAGTGCGATGCTCCTACCGGCTTATTGACACTTCCCCTTTTGCCAAGACCGAATCCTCTTTTGCGGAAACCATCGGTTCTTGACCATCATCCACTTTAGCGGAAGACAGCCGCATATCGGCTTCGGCACGATCTAACAGCCTCTCAAACGTGATCTCTTCATCCGGGAATATGGATACACCAAAGGTCAATTCCAGTCCCAGCCTTTCCTTAGCGGCGAATGCCAATTTTCTAACGACGTCACTGACATTCTGACGGGTTATTTCAGGTAGTAGGATAATAAAGTGATCTTCGCGTTGAGTGATAATATCGCTATCATACATCTCTTCGAGGAGTATGTCGGCAAGACCAGCGGCAACGTAGTTCTTGATCAAATTATCCTGTACTTCCTGCCTCAATCTATCGAGTGAGAAGTTGACACTAGGATCCGTAGCAGAAACCGCTAACAAGCTTAATGGCCTACGATAGCGTCGGGCACGGTGAATTTCACGGTATATCTCAGCTTGTCCAGTTTCAAAAGGCTGTGCCCGTCTCTTAATGTTGTCCACCAGGAGCAAATTAATACCGGCCTCATTGAATTCCTCCAAGCCGAGCCCGATTCTGCGGGCCAAAATTGCGGTTAACCCAATAAAACAAATTTCGGTGATGGTAACCGGCAGGTTTTGGTTCCCAATCTGGTATCCAAACCAGACCTTAAGGGCAAAGAACAGCGGCAAAGGCAAGGTCACCAATCCCAGAACGGGGATCCGCTGAAGCCAGGGTAAAAGAATAATTAGAATTGCGAAAACCGCCGTAAGGACATAGACAAATGAGGCGATATTGATGGGTTCGCTTATCCTCTCAATATTATATAAAAGGAAAAACCATCCAAGTGTTGTAATAACCCAAAAACGCAGGTTTTTCACGGATACCTCCAAATCATGATCCTCAACCCAATCATGTGCCGACTGACCGAGAGACAGGACTTTGTATCTCAGGTCAACTATCCTGCTGAAATTACCTTAGGAGCCGAAACGACGCTTAGTTACTCCCCACGCTGTCTGAAGACCACCACAACCGTACGCAGAAGTATCTTTATATCTAGCCGCAGACTTTGTCTTTTAACATACTCAACGTCTAACACCAATTTTTCATCAAAACCGAGATCCGAGCGCCCGTTTATCTGGGCCAATCCGGTGATCCCCGGCAAAACCTCTAGACGCTCCGTATGTCGCAAGTCATAAGTACTGACATCAAACGAGCTCGGTCGTGGTCCAACCAGACTCATTTCTCCCCTTAGTACATTAATAAGTTGAGGCAATTCGTCGAGACTGGCTTTCCGCAGGAATTTACCTATCCGCGTTATTCGCGGGTCATCGGCAGCTTTGAAATCAGGCCAGCTCAACTTGTTCAGGTGCGCGTACTTCTCCTTAAGCGCTTCGGCATCTCTTACCATTGTACGGAATTTATAAACTTTGAAGCGTTGGCCCCCCTTACCGGTGCGCAATTGCGTAAACAAAACAGGCTTTCCATCATCAAGCCAGATTAAGGCAGCGCATACCGCAATGATCGGTAATACGGCTGGCAAAGCAAGCAAGCATACAGTTACATCGAAGATACGCTTGACCACCTGGTAATCCCTGCGGAACAAAAGTACTTTCGGTCGTTCTAAAATATTTAGTTCCATAGGACCCCCGCATATAAATAAATTAATGGGTCGGAACGGCAACCCCGTACGGACTCAACAATTGGATGATTACAAAACGTTAACCTGTTGTTCATTGATTTTTAAAACCTATATTGTAGAATTTAGACAATAAACAAAACCTATAAAATGTGAGACAACCTGTAGGCCCTGCTTGTAGACAAGAGCGAAACGGGGCCTATCAGGCACGCTCCGCCCCTCCGACATAGCCCCTACCATGTCGGCTAAGACCTTCCTATCGCACGAGCTCTGGACGTCGGCCTTGCCGGGCCTCTATTCGAACTCGATTTTTCCTATGCTTGAGAGCCGCTCAGCTCAGGCGAAGCCTTCATGCTGTTGAGCGCTCTCAGCAACGCTCGGACCCGCTCCCCATCCGTCAGATTTGCATCGAATATGTTGTTTTCGCCTGCAAAAAAGCCGTCGAAACCAAATTCATTTTCCTGCTCAGCGTCCAATAGTTTTTTACTTACCGCATTAATCCGCTCCAAATGCCTTTGGATCGCCTGGATTAATCGGTCAGGCACATAAGCAGGTATTTCATCGATGCACACCAGGCCCTCTGTATAGGGCATCCATTGAAAAGTGGATAGACTGACGCTTCCAAAATCGACCTTCACAAAGAGGTAACCAGGAAAAAACGACCTGATCTTCAATCCTCCGCCGTTGCTGGTCGGAAGATAGAGCCGGGGATAGAAGACTTCAAAACCCCGATCTACCAGCTGCCGCCACAAGATGCGTTCCTTGTGCGGCTTGCTACAAAGCGCATACCACCTAGCCGTCAAGTCTGCACCTCGTTATCCATTACCCTGCCAGGCAACTTCTCCTCACCATTTGAAATTTTCAATCAAATTAAAAAAACTGCCGAACGATCATTTTCGGCAGCCAGGCTATCTGATAGTCTCAGACCCTTAACTTTGCGTCCCCACCTCACGATGGGTTTGCCTTTTCGGTGAATGCTTTAGATCCATTTCTTGTTGAAATCAAAATCTGCTCATAAAGCTATTCAGAGCGTGCCAATCCCAAACGATTTCTAATCTAATGTTCCCATCCCAAAGAGATATTCAGGTTTTAATAGATAATTATTATAATTAACTTATTTATATTACTATCTGACAGTTTTCTGACAATACAGATCCAATTCGGCCGGGGATGAAAATTTCCTCACCACCCTTGATCCATGATCAAAAAAGATAATTTGCAAAAACCCACCACGTCTATTCCGATGTCGGTGCATGGATTCCTGAGATGGTTGTCTTTTCAAAGTGCATCTATCTGCCCAGGAAAGACCACGGCACGATAGACTATGCTTTCTCACTTATATTAACGCATGACCAATTAGATTGTTACAGCCCCAGAGGATTAGCAAATTCCGTTGCAAATGGGAGATTCCCCTCATTTTTCCGTTCACAAAATTGGAATCTACGAAACTGCGTATTTTTCCTACCACCGCATCTGTTTTCACTGAAATTAACTGCGATCCACAATAATGATGTATAATTACAATGTATAAAGGAGCTAAAGTATGTCTGAGCACATGGTCCGCAAACAAATCTATCTTCCCCAGCGACAGAATCTGACCCTGAAGCGGTTGGCAAAACAGCGGGGCATCAGTGAAGCAGAAGTAATCCGACAAGCGCTGGATCGCGAGGCAGAATTAGCCACACCTTTAGTGCATGACAGCCATAAGGCACTAGAAAAAATATTTGCTTACGTGGAATCGCTGCGCAAACGGCCTGAATTTATGCAAGGTA
>DASQQR010000306.1:0-5171 GCA_035643335.1 Anaerolineales bacterium | reverse complement strand
GGTCAGCGCCTCCAGCTGGCGGGCGGTCAGCGCCGTTTCGTTGATTTGATGGTTCAGCAGGTACTTGCGCGCCTGGGCGCTCAGGTACATCCCACCCCCGGCGACGATCTGGATCACGGAAACCAGTTCCTGGATGGCAGTATTGTCGTCTTTGCAGATGTAACCGCCGGCTCCTGCTTCCATCACCGAACGGATGATCGCGCCGCTCTTGTGAACCGATATCACCAGCACAGCCAGGTCAGGATAGGCCTGCAGCCATTTGGGGATGGCGTGCAGGATGGGGTAGGGACTGGGGTCGCCGGCGGCTACCGGCACATTGATGTCTAGGAGCAGCAAGTCTACGGGCTCCCCAGCAAGCTGCGCCTCGAAGTCCTCGGCGGTCGTGGCGATCACCACTACTTCCACCTGTGGGGATTTGCTCAGGCGATACAGGTAACCGTCGATGACGCTCTGATGGTCTTCCAGGATCGCAACCCGGACTTTCTTAGCCATGACCCGATCTTAACATAAATTTGGCATCCATGACCTTGCGAATTTCTAAAGAAGGCAACACCTCAACCCTCCCTCTCGAAGCACCTGTCCTGAGCGAAGTCGAAGGAAACCTTCAAACCTTCCAACAGCCTGCCCTGAGAGAAGCGAAGGGTTCAAACGTTTTTCAATCTTCCATCTTCCAGTCTTCCATTCTTCAAATCTTCAACATTCTAATCTAAACCAGTACAAATGCCTATCCGCCAGGTACACCTGACTATTCAAATCGCCGCGCATTTGATGTATAGTGATAGGGAGATCCGGTAGTCGAGTGCCCGTTTCGAGTCCGATGAGTTGGATCTAAGGGGAGAGAGGGGAATCATCTGGCCAGGTAGAAGCGGGTGCTTGTAATGTGGGCGCAGAGGGGGAGCGCCCACACTGATTATGGAGGGCAGTGTGTACAGTACTAGGGGCTTGAAAAGCGCGGGGAACCGCGGGTTGAGGACGCTCATCGTGGATACCTCACCCCAGGTGCGCGAGCATTTAATCTCGCTGGTTGCCCATTTGGATCGCATCGAAGTGACCGGCCAGGCTGGCGGCGTTGCTGAGGCGCTGGAAGCCATCCCCAGGCTGAAACCGGACATCATCATCATGGACCTGTTCACGCCGGGCGGCAGCTTGGAGACCCTGCAGGAAATCAAGGCCCTCTCGCCGGAATCGATCATCGTGATGCTGGCCTTCTACCCCCATTCGCGTTATCGCGACCAATACCTATCGGCCGGCGCCGATTTCGTCCTGGACAAGCTGACTGAGGTCCAAAAAGTCAGCGAGGTCCTCGCCTCCCTCGTCTAAAAAGACCCCAGGGGTAACTTCTCAATAAGAAGAGGTGGGTGTTTGTTGGAGCGGGCGGAGCCCGCTCCAACAAACACCCACCTCCCCCAATTGTTGAGATGATACCCCCAGGGGGTCTTCGAAATTTACATTTAATTCTCTCCCCATCCACGAAATCCGTTGATCCGCCTCCCATCTCTTAATCCAGATATACGACCTGGCCTTTGTCGGCGGATTGATATAGCGCCACCGCCGTGCGGATGTGGTCGCGGCTTTCCTCGAGCGCCAGGTAATTGGGTGCTCCGTCCAGGATGGCGGCGTTCATGTCCTCGACTTCGCCCAGGTACAGCTCCTGTTCTGGCACTGGCACCTCTTGCGGCTCGCCCTCCTGCGGGTAGAAGGTCATCCGCCGTCCGGTCTGCAGGTCGTTGAAAGCTTTGGTCAGGAACAGCCGGCCCTCAGTGCCTATGATCTCGGCGGGGGTGTAAAAAGCGGTCCGGAAAGAGGAAATAATCTGCGCCAGCTGGCCGCCCGGGTAATGCATCTGCCCGGCCAAGGTCTCGTCGACCCCGCTATCGCCCAACCACTGCTCGGCGGTTACGCGGTCCGGCGGCCCGCCCAGGATGTATTGGGCGAAGCTGAGCGGGTAAACACCCACGTCCCACAGGCAACCACCGCCGTACTCGGGCACGAGGCGGATGTCGTAGCGATCCTGGATGGTGAAATTGAACGCCCCGCGCACCACCGTGATCTCCCCCAGCCGGCCGCTGTGCGCCCATTCCCCCGCGATCTTGGTCTGCGGGTGGTGGCGGTACATCAACGCCTCCGCCAGATTGCACAGTGTGTCCCGGCTGGCCACGATCATCTGGTCGACCTCCTCCACCGAGGGCGCTAGCGGCTTTTCGCACAGCACGTGCACTCCCGCCTCCATCGCCCGGATGCTCCATATCGCGTGCAGGTGGTTGGGCAAACTGATGTACACTGCATCGATGACCCCCGAATCGAGCATGGCCTGGTAGCCGCCGAAAGCCTGTGGGATTTCCCGCTCAGCAGCGTAGGCCTGCGCTCTGTCCTGGTCGCGGCTGGCCACGGCCACCAGCTCGCCGCGCTGCGAGGCGCGGATGGCCGGGATCAACTCGCCGTTAATCTTGGCGGTCGACAGCAATCCCCAACGAACTTTGTCCACGGGCAACCTCCTTTACGCATGACCGGTCCCATTCCCCATCCTGGCCTTTATACCATACATGTCCAGCTATTCCAAGTAATTTCAGCCCACGTGTGTCCTCAAATGTTGTATGTGATTTAGGCCGGGTTGTGTGGGGTGGGGCGGCGGAGCCGCCCCACCCCACACAACCTGCTAACAACATTTGCGCGCACACCAACCCACACCGTGATATGATTTGGTTGAATAGGAGCGTTTCTTCCAGGCCAAAACGGTGTTTTTATAAGCGACAAACCAAGACTCAACGGAGGAAGATTGACATGGCTGATTTTCGAAAAGAATTCCCAACCATCACCTGGGTGATGATCCCTGTGGCTATTGCCATCAACATCGCCATCGGCCAGCTGGCTCTGGGCTTGCCCGTGTACCTGGACTCGATTGGCACGGTCCTGGTAGGGGTGTTGGCCGGGCCTTGGGCCGGCGCGCTGACCGGTCTGCTGGCCAATCTGATCTGGGGATTGACAGGTCTGAACGTGACTTACGCGCCCTTCGCTGCCGTCGCTGCCGTCATCGGCATGTTGGCCGGCCTGTTCTCGGAAGGCGGCTGGCTGCGTTCCTGGTGGAAATCCATCCTGGCCGGCGTGATCACTGGCGTGGTGGCTTCCCTCCTGTCGGCGCCGATTTCAGCCTATGTGTTCGGTGGGGTGACCGGGGCGGGCACGGACGTGCTCGTGGCCATATTCCGCAACTTTGGCCTCGGGGTGCTCGGTGCCTCCCTGGCGCAAGGGGCGGTGTCCGATCCCCTCGACAAAGCCATTACTTACCTGATCGTCTTCTTGATCGTCCAGGCCCTGCCGATGCGTTTCCTGGCTCGCTTCCCCCAGGCCGAGAACGTGGGCGAGGCGCCAGAGCCCGAAAGAGTTTGATCCATGGATGTCTGAAGCTTTCAGCCTTTACGCCGACCGGGACAGTTTTATCCACCGTCTCCACCCGCTGACCAAGTTGGCCCTGGCAGGATTTGCCCTGCTGGGAGGGCTGGCTCTGCCAGGACCATGGTTGTCATTCGCCCTGCTGGCCCTCGTCCTGGTGCCTTTGGCGCTCCTGGGCAAAGTCCTCAGACAATTGCTGAACTCCGCCTGGCGGGTGGCGCTTCCTTTTGCTATCTCGGTCTTCCTGATCCAGGGGTTTCTGTGGAGTGGCGGCACGCCGGTTTTGGGTGTCGGACCCTTGACCCTGAAGCAGGAGGGCTTGCTTTTCGCAACCGCCAGCACGGGGCGCATCCTGACCGTCGTAAGCACCTTCCTTTGGTTCGCTCTGACGACCCGCCCTGACACGTTAATGACCTCTCTGGTACAGCGCGGTTTATCCTCCAACCTGGCTTATATCATCGTCGCCACCATCCAAATCATCCCCCGCTTCCAGCAGCGAGCTGCCACCATCCTGGACGCGCAGAGATCCCGCGGGCTGGAGACCCAGGGCGGCCTGCGCCAAAGGGTTCGTGGCATTTTGCCGCTGGTGGTCCCGTTAATCCTCAGCAGCCTGGTCGACGTCGAAGAACGCGCCCTGGCTGTCGAAGCCAGAGGCTTTAACCATCCGGGCAGGAAGACTAGCTTCATCGAAATAAACGAAGGCAGGTGGGAGGCGAGCATCCGCTGGGGGATCATCCTGGGAATGATTGCTTTGATTGGCCTGAGCATCTGGCTTAGAACGATCTGATCCCACATGATCGAAATTGAAAAAGTTACTTATTCTTACCCGGGTACGCCTGGCCCGGCCCTCAAGGATATCTCCTTGTCAGTTCCCGAGGGCCAGTTTTGTGCCATCGTGGGACCCAATCAGGCCGGCAAGTCCACGCTGGCCTATGCGATGGCAGGCTACATTCCCCATTTCTACCAGGGACGGTTGCAGGGGGAAATCACCATCGCCGGGCAGGATGTCCGTTCTACGCCCCTGCATGAGCTGGCGCTTACGGTCGGCCTGATCTTTCAAAATCCGTTCAACCAGATCTCGGGCACCAAGTTTACGGTCCGGGAAGAGATCGCCTTTGGACTGGAAAACCTGGGTACGCCCCGGGGGGAAATGCAAAAGCGCGTCGGGGAGATTATGGATTTGGTCGGCATTACACACCTTGCGGATCGCTCCCCGTTGGCCCTCTCGGGCGGCCAAATGCAGCGCGTGGCCATCGCCTCGGTGCTGGCGATGAAGCCCAAAGTTTTGATCCTGGACGAGCCCACCTCGCAGCTCGACCCCATCGGCAGCCGGGAAGTCTTCTCGGCCATAAGGGCGCTGATTTCAGACGAGCGCATTACGGTGGTGATGATCGAACATAAGTTGGAGTGGGTGGCGGTCTTCGCTGACCGCGTGGTGGCCATGGCCGCCGGAGAGGTTCTGGCCGACGGCAGCCCGTCTGAGGTCCTGACGGATGAATCCCTGCTCAAACACGGCCTGGGGGAAACCCGCTACACGCTGGCTGCTCGCCGCGCAAGCCAACTGGGCCGTTGGCCCCGAGGGCGTCCTCTTTGCGTGACCCTCGAGGAGGCCGTCGAAGGCTTCAAAGCGGCGCTGCGAAGTTGAGCATGCGTATCCAGGTTAATTCTCTTTCCTTCACCTATCCTGGAGGCGTGGTCGCTTTGCAGGGCGTCTCCCTGGACATCTCCACCGGGTCGAGCTTGGCGATCATCGGCCAGAACGGAGCCGGTAAGACCACCCT
>DASQQR010000305.1:0-5452 GCA_035643335.1 Anaerolineales bacterium | reverse complement strand
GTTTGCCATGACCGATAACGATGGGATGGACCAGCATATCGATACCATCCCACAAGTCATGTTCCAGAAATGACCGCCAAGCGCCCTCGCCCGCATCCACCCATATATTTTTGCCCGGAATGTTCTTGAGCCGCTCAATCTCTTGCTTGAATGTTTCGCTATCTTTGACAAGCAACAGCTCCGAATTTTTCCATGCGAGTTCCACCCTGCCGTGCGATAGGACGTATTTGTGGATATGGTTAATTTTCTTGGCAAAGGCGCGTTCTGCTGCTGAATTTGACGATGTTTCCGCATTCTGCCAATACTCCGCCAGCGGCGCATATGTGTTTTTGCCGAAAATGATGGCGTCGACCGTCTCATGATCGGCGCTCGTGTCTTCAATCGCCTCATCGGGTAAAGCTACCCACTGCTCCACGTTTGACACCATACCATCAAGCGTAATGGCAAAGTGTAAAATTATTTTTCTCATATTGGTTCTCCTTCTGCGTTCGTCTTAAACGCCTGAATGATACTGTTTCTCGCCACAGCGGGGTGGTTAATGTATCCCGGCATTAGTTCTTGAAAAATTCGATAACCACCGGAGCGAGCACCTTGGGGTCGACCTGGTGGGTTTGGCCTTCGTAGTCTTCAAGGGGCTCACGGCCGTCATCGACTATGAACGGCACCTCATACACGGCTACTCTGCTCACCCCATGAGTGACGGCCGCGGATTCGAGCGCGACGGCGCCGCCTGAGGAGAAGCCAGCGAGCAGGGCCTTGCCGCCGGCGTCTTCAATCAGTGCTTGCACGTCTTCGATCTCACGTACCTTCGTGAATGGAACCGTGTTACCGCTTTAACCACGGCCGCGGCGGTCGTAGTTGTAGGGGGACAGAATGAGGTGAGCCATCTGGTAACAGTGTTGCGATATGTGCGTAATTCGGTCCTTCTATGAGGGTACGAATCTTTTCGGAAAGATCAACCATATTAATCATTACATTTGTCTCCTTGGTCTAACTTTACAACTCATGAATTTTTCAGGGATTCGCCTTCCGAATTCCTTCGTAGCCTGGCAGTAGACAGAACTATTAAAGTGCCATTTGACCTCGACCCATCACAACCAGGAGACTGCTGTTCGACTGGGTCAGCGGCGTACGCGGTAGCGGATGTGGGTGGCCTCCGGCGTGTCGATCACCCGGACGATCTCCAACTCGATACGCGACGGCAGCACCTCGAACAGCCGACGGCCACCACCGAACAGCACTGGGATCTGATGGATCTGCAACTCGTCCAGTACGCCGGCCTCCAGCGCTCGTTGTGCCGTATATGCGCCGTGCACCATGACGTCCTTGTCTTTCGCGGCGGCCTTGGCCTGTGCCATCGCGCTGACGATCCCATCGTTCACGTACGTCACCAGGGGATATTTCGCGGCGGAGGGGCCAGGCGGCCGGTGACTTGGCACGAAAATCGGGACGCCGTGATGATTTCCGCCCCAGTGATCGACCTGCTCCACAGTGCGTCGGCCGGCAAGCACTGCGCCCGTCGCATTGGCTTCATCCATGAAGTGTGCCCCCCAGCCGGTCCCCTTCGTATTGGGGGGTGGTGCTTCGAACCCGTACCACTCGTGCAGTCGCATGAAGCCGTCGCCGCCGGGATTGCCCGGTTCGTCGTTCGGACCCGCGATGTACCCGTCCAGTGACATCGACATGTAGAGCACTGATACAGATTTCATTTTGCTCTCCTTTCGGTTGTTTCTCATGCGTTCTATACAAAAAGATCAAACTTTCTTAGCGTGCGCTGCCGGCACTCCTTATGATCGCTTTGTCAGAACGCAGTGCATCGCTCCGTTTGTGGCAACGTGTTCGGTGCAGTGGTAGCCCAGCGCTAGCGTATCGATGTTGGTGAAAAGGTGTTCGCCGGGGCCCAGGAGAATTGGGTTGATCGCGAAATGCAATTCATCGATGAGGCCGGCTGCGAGATACTGGCGGATTATGGCGACACCGCCGCCAAGCCGAACATCCTTCTCGTTGGCCGCCTGGCGGGCGCGCTCTAACGTCGCATGAATGCCATTGGTCAGGAACCAGGCTGCGTGCCAGGCGGACCGGCAAGCACCCGGGGGACGTACTCAAGCAGCTGAAGCCTGCCGTCGAAGGTCCGGCTGGCAATCATGTCGAGGGCGACATCCGGATAACCGTCGTAGATCCGGTCGTAGCCGGTGCTCCCGGTGATCACGGGGAAGACGACCACCCGGAAACGGTCCACGAGGCCTGCCTTGAGGAGCGACCTGCACAAGGCGAGGCTGCCAATGGTGCGCATCGGGCTGTTGCCTTCCCGCTTCATCTCTCTTACAGCCCCGACCGCATCCTCGCTGATCAGCCGGGTATTCGCCCATGGCAACGGGGGTTGCAGCGTAGAGGAGAACACCACCTTGGACGCATTGGTAAGTTCATTCACGCTGGCTTCTTCGTCGCTTCTCAGATCCGATTCCGATGTCCCAGATTGAGAAGCGAATCCGTACATCAGACGATACGTGTTCGCCCCCATCAAGATCGTATAGTCGCCTTCGGGCTGCTGACCAAGCCAGCCCAGATACTCAGGGCCCTCAAGCCCCCAAAAGCCGGGCCAGCCTTCCGCGGCGCCGTAGCCGTCCAGTGAAGTGATGAAGTCTACTAACAGTTCATTCATGGAAGTTCCTCCTTTGTGGTGCGGTTATTTGTTGGCGGGCTGGTAAGCAAGAGCAAGGGATTCAAAACCAAGCGCTTTGATTTCAACAAGCTTCAGCTTCGTCGGTGGCATCCCGTCCGGGAAAAACCGCCTTCCCCTTCCCATGATGAAGGGCTGGACTAAGAACCGATACTCATCGATCAGATCTGTTCCCATCAGCGAGCGAACCAAGGTCGCACTGCCATCGATAATGATGTCTTTGCCTGACTGCTGTTTCAGTTTGGTGATTTCTTCCACCACATTTCCTGAGATGATGGTGGATTCTTTCCAGGGAGCTTTCTTGAGCGTGGTTGAGACCACATATTTGTGCATCCGGTTGAGGATCGGCCCAGGACCATCGCCGGTCGTCTGTTTGGACCAGCCCGGCCAAAGCATTTCATAGGTCTCCCGTCCGAGGAGGTACGCATCTCCTTTCGAGTACTCCTCCGTAATGTATCGCATCCTCTCGGGACTATTTGTGTTCTGCCACCAGTAATCCATCGTATCTGCGTCAAAGACACCATCCAGGGTGATCCATGCTTTTACCCATAGTTTCCTCATGCTAATTCACCTTTCCATTTCATGCTTACATATTCCTGAAAAATTGATTAAGGATTACCCCTGTCCCGGTGCGTAGCGGGTGCCCTCCTGATCTTCGAACATCGAACATCGACCATCACACAAAGGCTTGCTTCTCCCCTCAATCCTTCGCTTCGTTCAAGATTAAATCATTTGTGTGGTCCGGGAAGATTGCTGTGGAGCCGCAACTCTCGCCGCGCCCAACTATATGAGAGCTAAATTCCCGGTTTAAAAACCATGTCCCACACGGCAAAGATGAGAACGATCAGTACGATTTGGTAGCCGACGATCCAGCGGTTGAGCAGATCGCGGGCTGTCTCCAAATCGAAATCCGTAGCGGTGAGTTTGTCCAGCGCCAGCGCGATGCGACTCAAATACACTGCGCCTATCAGGAAGGCAAGCGCGAACGCTCCGAGCGCCAGCAAAATCCACAGTTGGGTGAACTGCCAGGCCGAGAATGCGAGCACCATCCAGATACCGAATACCAGCACTGAAATAACCGCGGGCATGAGCACACGCAAGCCGACATAAGACAGAGTTCTTGAGAACTCCCGAATGTAATGGGGATCTTCGCTTTGTCGCGTGCGAATACCGATTAAACTGAGCATCACCCCTCCGCCAATCCAAATCATGGCGCCGAGGATGTGGCCAAATTTAAGCCAGGTTAGTAAGGTCATCGATACACCTTCTTCAAGTACAAAACCGCAGGCCCCACCGCTTCGAAAGGAGCGGTGAAAGTTAACGCAGAAGGGCTTTCAACGGTCACCTCTGGGGTGCTGGCCGTCTTCCGGCTGTTGAGGCTGTGCCACTCGACCGCATAGCTGCCAGCGGCGAGACTCACGGCGAAAGCCTCAGCCGATTCGCTGGGCTGTAGCACGAGGTACTCCTCTCCGGGGTTCGCCAGCGCGTACCCCGTCGAGCTGAGCTCACCGCGCGGCTCCATGTCAATGAGTTTCATCCTTTCCGCGTATTTTAGCGTGTCACCCATCGCGTAGCGGGCCGCTTCGAATGCAGCGTACTGTAGGCCCGCGGATGGGTCAGGCGGGTTCACACCAGCGATGATTCCATAATCCATAAGGATCGGGTGGTGACCGCGCAAGAAGGACTTCCAGGCCCACAACGCATCTGCTGTGCTCGAGTAATGATCCGTATCGCTGATCACGACCTTCCTTCCTTCGTTTGGCGGCGGGTCATCGAGCCAGTGGGATGGAGGGCTATCCGGCGCCATGGGATGACCTCCTTGAGCGAAAATTTCATCGTCATATCCAGGCGAGATCCACTCCGCTTTGCCCTTGAACAACGGATCGTTGACCCTGGTCTGATCCATAACTGGGAATTGCATGGTCATACCGATCGGGTGCTTATCGTAGCCTATCTCCTGCTCGTATCGTTTGACAACATCGATCACCCAATATTGCCACTCGGTAGAATCGCCCCATTCGGGCGTCTCAGAAAATCCCAACATCTGGGCAAAATCCTTGTCCACCTTCCCGCCACCGGAAGATTCGTTCGCAACTTCCCATAGGACATTTGGCAGATCGTGTAGGGTATCCACAACCTCACGAATATAAGCTTCCTGGAAGGCCTGGACGTGTGAATCAAGAGGTAGCACCTGATAATCGAGGATAGATGTGATCCCGATCCCATTCACGTTGTTTGATGCGTAGAACGGATGCCCCTCAACATTATCGGGCGCAGGACTGAGGTGGATTGCCCAACCGTCGAAGAACATGACTCCAACGTAGATGTCTTGGTTTCTCGCGGCAATCACCCGCTCGCGGAGACGATCGAAGTAGCCCTGGTTGAACACGTCCAGATTGAACTTGGGCTTACCATCCTTTGCAACCTCAGGCCCGGTTCGCAGCCAGGGTTGCGGCGCCATGCAGAGGTGGTAGCCACCTCCAGCAGCCTGTGACTTGAACTGCTCCCAGCGCCAGAGCCGGATGAAGTTGTGCCCATGTTCCTTGAGGAACTTGAGGTATGCATCGAAATCAAACTGCTCTGAGGGGTCGGCGCAGTCCGGGCCTGGTCCCATGCCATTATGGAAGTTGTTCCAAATATGCGAGCCTGTCAGATAGATCGCTCTTTGCTCAGGCTCGGAGGCAACCGTGAAATAGCGTGGGTTAGCCTCCGAGACCACAAGCGGTCCCATCGCCATGCCGGTTTTTTGGTTCTGACGATCAGCCATTTCTT
>DASQQR010000304.1:0-6042 GCA_035643335.1 Anaerolineales bacterium | reverse complement strand
ATCATCACGATTTGAGTAAACAGGCTCTCAAAAGCCTTTCGATTTTTCTCTAGCTCCTCGCCATCGACCAAGTCCGATTTATTTAAGGCCATGACCGTTTGTATAGGCCGTTTCAGATCCACCAGGAGATCGGCGATCAGCTGGTCTTCTTCGTTGGGGGCCTCGCTGACATCCACCACGAGCAAACAGAGATCACATTCTTGGAGAACGCTGGCAGCTTCTTCATTCATGCGTTCGCCCAGCCTGTGGTGTGGATTGTGCACACCGGGCGTATCAACGAAGATGATTTGAGCATCATCCAGTGTCAGGATGCCCATTTGTTGTTTTCGTGTCGTTTGAGGCCAAGGAGATACTGCCGCGACTTTTGTTCCCAGAAGTGCGTTCAATAGAGTGGATTTGCCAACATTGGGTCGTCCCATCACCGCTATGAATCCGGACCGGTATCCGCTGGGGCTTGGTTCCATGATTAGATTCTAACAGAGATAGAGATAACTCTGATTCTCTCGCCGCTCTCACTGGAAACCTTGAGGTCATGTTTATCAGAATAACACCTAACCTTTGACATATTCTAAAACTCTGATAGAATGTACTATAGAATCAAGAAAAACTGGCAAAAATTGGGTCTATTGGGAAAACTTGATGGTTCACTTTTCAAGTTTGACACAGTTCACTTTTCAAGTTTTCCCAACAATTGGGTCTTGACATTGGGGTAATAAATCGATATAATGTTAGTTCGTCTATTAGACCCATTCCTGTTTGTTAACGGATTGACAAGGAATTTGGCAGATAAAAAACACGTTGCGTAAAGCGGTCGGGAGAACTCCCTACACGTTTTACGCTTTACGCGTGTACGGTATTAGTTTTAGATTAAACACAGGAGATCACGCATGGCGTCTGCTTCGCCAAGTAAATCATACGCCCGCATTGATGTTACGCTCCCATTGCCCGATTTGATTGAAGTACAAATCGAATCATTTAAACGCCTCAAAGAAGAAGGACTCTCAGACTTATTCCATGAGATATCCCCCATTGAGTCGTATAACAAGGGGATGAAATTGTATTTCCCCAGCCGCACTCCAGAAGCAGAGCAATGGGGACTGACATATTGGTTCGATGAGCCAAAGCATACTATTGAAGATTGTGTTGAGCGTGATTTGACTTACGCCAGTCCGCTCTATGTTTCTGTGTTGCTGGCCGGCCCGGATGTGCCGGAACCGATCAAGCAGGATATCTTCCTGGGAGACTTTCCGGAGATGTCTGAAAAGGGCACCTTCATTATTAATGGTACCGAAAGAGTGGTAGTCTCTCAGCTGATCCGCTCTCCTGGAGTCTATTTTGAAGCTCCGATTGATCGTTCGACCGGTCGCCCGTTGGCCATCGCAAAATTGATCCCTGACCGGGGGGCCTGGATGGAGTTTGAAACGCGCAAGAGCGATTACCTGACACTGCGTTTCAACCGCAAGCGCACAATACCCGTGACGATTTTCCTGCGCGCTCTCGCAGCGGTAGATGATGGATTGTCCGAATCGCCGCTCAAAGAGGGCACAGATGAGGAAATCCTGGATCTCTTTGCGGATGTGGACAACAATCCTGACCGCATGTTCATTGCCTCGACCATCGCCCAGGAGCCTGAATGGGATCTGAGCACGGGGTTGACCGTCGCTGAAGCGGCTTTGCTCGAATTCTTCCGGCGCATGCGCCCTGGCGATCCAGCCACCATCGAAAACGCTCGGGAATTCCTGGAAGAGCAGCTCTTCGATCAGCGCCACTACGACCTGGAGCGGGTTGGGCGCTATAAACTGAATCAAAAGCTGGAGCTTCACCAATACGTTCAAATTTCTCACCGCACGATCACAAAGTGGGATATCCTCCGCTTGGTGAGACGCATGATTGCGATCAACAACGGTACTCAGGCCCCTGATGACATCGACCACCTGGGCAATCGCCGGGCAAAGACCGTCGGCGAACTCATTCAGAACAAACTCAGGATTGGACTGCGCCGCATGGAGAGGGTAATAAAAGAACGCATGTCCATTCGTGACCAGGACCAGTTGTCGCCGGTCACCTTGGTCAACATCCGGCCCGTTGTCGCGGCACTGCGTGAATTCTTTGGATCGAGCCAGCTGTCGCAGTTTATGGATCAGACCAATCCTCTCGCCGAGCTTCGCCATAAACGGACTTTGTCGGCATTAGGTCCTGGCGGGTTGCGGCGGGAACGGGCTGGTTTTGATGTGCGGGACGTTCACCACTCTCACTATGGCCGCATTTGCCCAATCGAAACACCCGAGGGTCCCAACATCGGCCTGATTGGCCGGCTGGCCTCTTTCTCGCGGGTGAATGAGTACGGGTTCATCGAAACCCCTTATCGACGCGTGCGTAAAACCCTGGCTCCTGGCGATCCCCGATTGGTAAATCGGGCCCTTCGAGAGGATCTGGTTAACCCTGGCTCCGGTAAGATCATTGCTAAGAAGGATGATCGTTTAACCGAAAAAACGGTCAAATCTCTCGATGGATTAGAGATCAAGGAGGTCCTCGTCGTGCCCTTTGTGTCTGACGAGGTCGAGTATCTTTCCGCTGATGTAGAGGACAAGTTCGTAATTGCTCAGGCCAATACGCCATTGAATGAATATGGGGAGTTCGTTCGCAATCGCGTATCAACCCGCTATCATTCTGGCTTCGTCTTCACCAATCCTGAATCCATTGACTATATGGATGTTGCGCCCCACCAGATTGTAGGCATCAGCGCCGCCCTAATTCCATTCCTTGAACACAATGACGCTAACCGCGCCTTGATGGGCTCAAATATGCAGGCCCAGGCGGTTCCATTGGTTAAACCCGACGTACCCCAGGTGTCAACGGGCATGGAATATTATGCCGCTCTGGACTCGGGCCAGGTCGTTGTAGCCGAGGAGGATGGCGAAGTCATATCGGTTACCGGGAGTCGCGTCGTTGTCCGCAATTCAAACGGAGAACATGGCTATCCGTTGCGCAAGTATCAACGCTCCAACCAGAGTACGTGTATCGATCAGCGCCCTGCAGTCGTCAAAGGTCAGCGCATTCATAAGGGTGATGTGATCGCCGACTCTTCTTCCACAGTTGACGGCGAATTGGCTTTGGGTCAGAATGTGACCGTGGCGTTTCTTTCATGGGAGGGCGCGAATTTCGAAGATGCCATTGTGATCTCTGAGCGTTTAGTTCAAGAAGATCTCTATACTTCCGTTCATATCGAGAAGTATGAGTTGGAATCCCGGGATACTCGGCTTGGGCCAGAGGAGATCACGAGGGATATCCCCAATGTTGGTGAGGACGCTATCAAGGATTTGGATGAGCAGGGAATCATCCGTATCGGAGCCGAGGTTGGACCAAATGACATCCTCGTGGGAAAGATTTCGCCAAAGGGAGAGAAGGAGCTTACGCCTGAAGAGCGGCTGCTCCGAGCCATCTTTGGTGAGAAGTCCAGGGATGTAAAAGACACTTCATTGCGTATGCCTCACGGGGAGCGCGGAAAAGTGGTCGACGTGAAAGTCTTCACCAGGGAAGATAACTCCGACTTGTCCGCTGGTGTGGATATGATGGTTCGGGTTTCCGTTGCTCAACGGCGTAAAATCACTGCCGGTGACAAAATGGCCGGCCGCCACGGCAACAAAGGCGTGGTATCTCGCGTTGTACCAGTCGAGGACATGCCTTTGCTAGAGGACGGTACGCCAGTGGACATTATTCTCAACCCAACTGGTATTCCTGGGCGTATGAATCTCGGCCAGGTTCTCGAGACCCACCTGGGTTGGGCAGCCAATCGCCTGGGTTTCCGCGCCATTTCCCCGGTTTTTGATGGAGCCACCGAAGCGGAAATCGAGGCTGAGCTGGCGCGGGCTTGGATGATCGATACTGCCTGGGAGAAGACCAGTGAGCAGGCTTGGCAGTGGATCAGACAGTTTGAATATGATCCAGAAAACATCAGAGATGATGACGAGGTCCGCAACCTGTTTCTCGAAGCGTGGCTGGGCGAACGTGATTACGATGTTTACCGATTGGTGTCCGATCCACTCTTTGCCCGGCGCTCCGTTCTCCGAGAATGGCTCCGCGATAATGGCTACGATCCCCAGGGGATTCTCGCCTTTGAAGATGTGGAGTTGCCCGAGAGCGAGCAGGAATCTCAAGACCAGCGTGCAGTCAATGCCTGTCTACGTTTGTGGATGCAGGATCTTGAGGTGGACCTGGACGGCGTCAATGATGAGGAGTTGTGGGAAAAAGCCGAGGCCGCAATGATAAAATCAGGCCGGCCGATCCCCGTTCTCGGCAAGCAAGTCCTGCGGGATGGGAAAACCGGGGAGCCTTATGACCGGCCTGTCACTGTGGGGATCATGTCTGTTATGAAGTTACACCACTTGGTGGAGGACAAGGTCCATGCTCGTTCCACTGGCCCTTACAGTTTGGTTTCCCAGCAGCCGCTGGGCGGTAAAGCCCAGTTTGGTGGCCAACGCTTCGGCGAGATGGAAGTTTGGGCTTTGGAGGCTTACGGTGCTGCCTACACTTTACAGGAGATGTTGACGGTCAAATCTGATGACGTTCAGGGCCGCGTCAAAACTTACGAAGCCATAGTAAAAGGTGAGCCGATTGAAGAGCCCAGCATCCCCGCCTCCTTCCGGGTGTTGGTAAAGGAATTGCAGAGTCTGGGGCTTGCAGTTGAAGCTGTCACGGATACTGGTGAGATCATCCGCTTCGGTAAGGATGAAGAACGGGCTCGCCCACCAAAGATCTCTACTGGTTTGTTGGGTTTAGGTGACAATTTTTAGGAATCGATGCGCTTAAAATTACCCTTTTGCCTTGACGCTGATTTTGGCACATGGTAAAATCAACTTTCGTTGCCTAGACAATCTAATGGCAGGATTATGTCCTGCCTAACTGGATATCGGAACGCGAGGCGAGGCCATCATGCAAGACCGATGGCCTCCCTTGATGGATGAAAAGGTTGACCCTGCTATCCAGTCGAAGATGGAAAGTGCCAAAGTTGTATCAGTAGTACAGAGAAAGGCTAGTTAGTTAGATCATCGGGAGACCAAAGTGCCGACGATTAATCAACTGATCCGTAAGGGTCGTAAAACTAAAAAGCAAAAAAGCAAGGCGCCGGCGTTGCAGTACACGTTCAATTCCAACAAGCAGCGTCGTATTCGCCAACCGAGGGGTGCTCCTCAAAAGCGCGGTGTCTGCACCGTTGTGCGCACAATGACGCCGAAAAAACCCAACTCGGCGTTACGGAAGATCGCTCGTGTACGTTTGACGAATGGGATTGAGGTCACTGCATATATCCCAGGGGAGGGTCACACCCTTCAGGAACACTCAGTGGTACTGGTTCGTGGAGGCCGCGTCAAGGACCTTCCAGGCGTGCGTTACCATATCGTTCGCGGGACCCTTGACACGGGAGGCGTCGATGCCCGCCGCCAGGGACGTTCCAAATATGGATCGAAAAAACGGAAGTAATAAATGAGAAACCGAATCGCCGGTTTGAAATTTCCAGAAAGCCGGCGGTTCTTATCGCTTATGGGTTTGCCGAAATTTTAGGAGAAGTCGAATGCCTCGACGATATCGACCAGAAAGAAGAAGAATGCCGCCGGATGTGCGTTACAGTAGCGTACAAGTTCAATCTTTCATCAATCGGGTTATGGAACGTGGCAAACAGAGTCTGGCCACAACTTTGGTTTATGATGCTTTTGATCTGATCGGGGAGCGCACGAAGAAGGACCCCATGGAGGTGTTTGAGCAGGCCATTAAGAACGTCTCTCCGGTCATGGAAGTTAAGCCGCGTCGCGTGGGTGGTGCAACTTACCAGGTTCCCATGGAAGTGCCCTCCCATCGTCGTTTTGCTTTGGCTACTCGATGGATTTTAGCCGCTGCCAGAGGTCGTTCAGGCAAATCTTTTCCCGAAAAACTGGCGGCGGAATTGATGGACGCTGCCAATAACAATGGTGCTGCCATTCGCCGTCGTGAAGAAACCCACCGCATGGCGGAGGCGAACCGCGCATTTTCTCATTATCGCTTTTAATG
>DASQQR010000303.1:0-3432 GCA_035643335.1 Anaerolineales bacterium | reverse complement strand
TACGGATTTGACTTTCAAGTCTTCTAACGAATGCGATGGGCGAACCAGGGCGACGGCCACGATCAACCCGGTGATTTCGTCGCAGGCATATAGCGCTCTTTCCATCCTGGTTTGGCGCGGGACCCCGGTGTGATCGGCGTGACTGAGAATGGCGCGCACGATTTCTTCAGGCACGCCCCGCTCTCTCAAGATGGGGGCTCCGGCTTGGGGGTGCCCTTCAAGGGTGGGATGGATTTCCCAATCAAAATCATGCAGTAATCCGGTTGTCCCCCAAATTTCCTTGTCTTCGCCAAATTTTTCGGCGTAGAAACGCATCGCCGCTTCTACTGCCAACATGTGGCGGATCAGGTTTTCGTTTTCGACGAATTCATTTACGATCGCAAAGGCTTCATCCCGGTTCATTGCGCCCCCATTGGAAAAATTGGCTCTGGATTCCCGAGAACAGGGGTGGGCCGGCTAACGTGAACGTCCCATAAGGCAGCCAGGGTAGCGATCAGCTCGCGCAAACTCCAGAAAACCACTGATCTGGGACGATATTCGCGTTGGTCGGCCTCGACTCCCACGGCTGACACCCGCAGTGCGTTGCAGGTATAGATCGCCCGGGGAAGATGGAATCTCTGGGTGACCAGGATGACGTCGCTAAGGTGGAATATTTCTCTGGCCCGAAAGCAGGTATCGTAGGTGCGGCGCCCGGCGTAGTCCAGGACGATGTCCTCTGCCGGGACACCCAGGTGGATGGCGTATTCTCTCATGGCGCCCGGTTCGTTGTAATCTTGCCGGGTATTATCGCCGCTCATTAGCAATTTCTCAACCTTACCTTGAAAATACAGGTTGGCTGCAGTAGCGACGCGGTCCCGCAAAACTGGGGTGGGAGAGCCATCCCGCCAGAGTCCCGCCCCGAACACGATAGCAATTGGCTTTGCCGGGGCACTTTGGACGGTATAGAGCCGTGACCGGGCGTAGAAAGCTGTGATCAGGCGTGGCAAGACGACAGCCGACGCTCCAAAGATCGCAATGATCAAAACCAAGCTCATAAACACCTTCAGGATTCTTTTCAGCACCGGCAAATTTTACCACGCAGGCGCCCGCTGGGCGGCGGGCCAGAAAATCACTGGTGGATGGGAAAAGGGTTTATCCGCGTTGTCCGCGCAAATCCGCGTCCTATTCTCTTGTCGGTTTTCCGGCGCCTGTGCCTCTAAACGAAGCGTTCGCGGATCTCGGAGCTGACGTAATCCAGGGCAGCCACCGTGATCGTGATCAACCACACGGCCATGCCGGCTGGCTCGTATTGGAACTGCCTGATCCACTGGATCAAGATAAACCCGATGCCGCCGCCACCTACCAGACCGATGACGGTTGACAGGCGCACGTTGATGTCCCACCGGTAGATGGTAAAAGAGATGAAGGGTGGTAGCACCTGAGGGACTACCGCATAGATGATCGACTGCAGCCGGTTGGCACCAGTTGCTTGAATGGCCTCGATTGGGCCGGGGTCAATGCTTTCAATCGCCTCCGAGTAGAGCTTGCCGAGCGCGGCGACCGTATGGATGGTCAGCGCGATAGTGCCGGCAAACGGTCCGGGTCCGATCCAGATGATGCCCACCAGCGCCCAGATCAGCGGCTCAATCGAGCGGATGATGTTCATGAATGTCCGCACGATGGCGTAAATCACAATCCCAATGCTGATCTCGCCCAGGACACCTTTGCGGTAAGCGTAAACGAAGGTCAGGGTCCCGACCAGAAGAGCGCCGGTAATTGCCGAAGAGGTTTGTAACTCTGCCGCGGCTTCAGCGCCTAATGGGATAGAGAGAATCCCGCGGCTGAAACCGACACCCAAACCATAACCCAGCGTGGCGCCTAACAACCCGAAAATCAGGGCGGTGATAGCCCGGCTAACGGCGTCCGGCGCCCGCTCTCCTAAAGTCTGCATTCCCCAGGAACCTGCTCGCCAACCCGTTACCCCTAATCCGGCCACCAGTACAATGGCGGTGGCCGCAGTTGCCAGGGGCGCGCCCTGCAGCCCACCAATCTGGCTCGAAATCTGATTGGTACCGAAAACCGCCAGCCACACCGCCAGGATCATTACCAATAGCCCTCCCGCTACGCCGGACAGTGTGGTGACGATGGGGGCCATAAGATTGCGGGCGGCCAGAAAACTGACCGGCACGGCCAAAACAATCCCAAAAAAGGTCGCCATCAAGCCGAGCATGATCGTCTCGAGCATCCCTACCAGGGCGAGGTTCATCTCACGGCTGAGGCGGCCGGTGAACACCAGGCCGCTTTCCTGGCGTACGATCAGCGTATGGATCTGCGCACCAAGGGCTGTCTCGGGTACGACGGCCGAGGGGATGTTCAGCTTGGTCACGAACCCCCCATCTTCGTCAACCGTAATCGCCGTATCGCCGACGCCGCGCGGCGTAAATGGGTTGCCGATTGGATTCTTCCACAAAATCTGTACCGTTGATCCCGGCTCGAAGTTGTCTCCGGTTATGGTCAGTTCTGTGCCAAGAGTGATGTTGCCTCTCAAGTCACGATCGGTCAATTGGCCGCACGTGGGTGTGGCGATGATATAGGCTTCTTTTTCGTCGGGCTGGTTGGGTGGCGGACCTTCAGCGCCCTCTGGACAGGGCGCTTGTATTTTAGCGCTGGTCTCGACGGTTTGCTGTTGGTACTCAAACGCTGACTGCCAGGGCCAGACGATTCTGCGTAGGATAATTTGGGTATCTTTGTATTCCCGCACTGCCTTGGGAAGATCGATTTGGGTGATGTTCCAGCCGAGAACGAAAATCAAAACGCAGGCGATCGCAATCCCGGGCATGAAAGACGGAGTTTTTTGCCCCGCGCCGATCCGGGAGGCGTCCACCAATTGCCAGAACCAGAAAGCGGTCAAGACGCCGGCCGCCAGCACACCGGTTGTGCCGTATACCTCTCTCAGTTGTGTCTCCGAACCTGCTGTTGCCAGCAGTGAATCGCTGATCAGGAGCAGAGCCAGGGCGTAAAAAATGTATAATCCGGCCTGCGTAAGGGCTTGCCCGGTGACATCCTTGATCAAAAAGCGCTGCAATATATAGCGCAGCGCGATCAAGAACAATAGCAGCGCCGCGGTCTGCAAAAAGAGCCGGATGAATATCTGGGTGCTGACCTGGTAATCGGGGAAGCGTGCCCTTTGAGCGATGGTCCATATGCTCAAAAATCCAAGCACTGCCACGGAGATCAGAATGCCGATGCCGCGCGCCCATTTGCCGGCGATCATCTGTCCTAAGCCGGGCACGAAGGTCGAGAGCAGTCCGTGGGTGAGGGAGGATTTTTCTTCCTTAGACGTATTGGGGGATGTTGCCATGGGTTTGATTGTCGATTGTATTGGACTGGTCAGGCTCCCAGGCGTTCGGCTTCTTCACCGTAGATTTCCCGGAAGCGTTCGTCGCTCATCCG
>DASQQR010000302.1:0-2187 GCA_035643335.1 Anaerolineales bacterium | reverse complement strand
TTCACGGCAGCGCTTTACGATTTCAGCACTCTTGATATCCTTAGCTGGCGTGAAGTGGTCCATCACCAGGACTACTTTCTTGGGATCGAAGATGCGCGCCCCAGGGATCTTTTCGAACTCCTCAATGGCGAGCACTCCGGAAAGCTCCGATGCCAACACTAGGTCCACTTGTGCATTGATGAACTGGCCCGCATAGACTTCATCCTTACCGGCCTTGGAGGCCAGGATCTTTTCAGCCAAGGTATGTCCCATGTCTGTCTCCTAAACTTACAACTCAACTATAAAACCAGAGTAGATTTTTATTGGCAGGCCAGGCCGTCCAAAATACTGCAAACCCAATATCCGCACAAATACTAGGTAACAAATTCGGGCCGATCACGCAGCGGTGCCGGCGAGGTCGGCATGAACTCTCCGGTTTCAATGGACTCGACCAGAGAGGCCTCCTCAAACCAGCTGGTAGGCGGCTTATGACCCCAGAAGGTAGCCCGCCGCGGATCGTTGATGCTCCAGCGAACCGGCCCCCAATCCGGCTCAGGAATCATGTAATCGCTGGTATACAGTTCGATGCGGTTGCCATCGGGATCACGCAGGTAAACGAAGAAGGCGTTACTGATGCCATGACGACCGGGGCCGCGCTCGATGCTGTCAGCATAGCCGGTTGCGGCCAGTACGTCGCAGGCGCGTAGCACGCTGGCCTGGTCAGCCAGCCAAAAGCCGGCATGGTGCAAACGTGGGCCGGTGCCGTTCATCAAAGCGATGTCGTGCACGTTTTGCTTCCGGTGCAGCCAGGCGGCCCATAGGCTAGGCGGATCATCATCGGTTACGGTGATCTCGGAGGTATAAAACCCAAGGGTTTTAGTGAACCAATCGTATGCTTCCTGTACCCTGGCCACCTGGCAGTTGAAGTGATCCAGGCGCATGACATTGGCGCCGCGATATTGGTCGAAACGCTGCAACATCCATTCGCGGGTTTCGATCTGATGGTAGAACTCCAGCGGCAGACCGGTAGGATCCTGCACGCGCAGTGCCCTGCCCTGACCTTTCTCGTACCCTTCCGGCAC
Organism: Anaerolineales bacterium; assembly: GCA_035643335.1. Taxonomy (GTDB): domain Bacteria; phylum Chloroflexota; class Anaerolineae; order Anaerolineales; family UBA4823; genus DASQQR01. The sequence continues at coordinate 1,126 of DASQQR010000302.1, read as the reverse complement.
CCAGCGGGTAGGACAACCATTTTCCTGATATAAAGCCGCCAGCCGCTCGAGATCACCGGGGTCAGCCACGCGGAAGGCGAGATGGGACACCCCAGGAGAATCGGCTTTACGCAGCACAAATCCATGGTGCTCCCTTTCCTCCAAGCCGCCCAGGTAGAGGCGTTGCTCGTCTCGATCGATCTCAACGAAACCCAAAATATCATGATAAAACTCACGTGCCCGACCAAGATCGGTAACGCGATATTCAATATGCCCAGCGCGAGTTATACTGAATTTCATTCCGGCTCATCTCCAATATTTAGAATCAACCCGACTCGTGTCTCCACGGGTCGTAGAAGACCTGCACAGGCACCTCCACCCAACCCAAATCCGGGGCCTTTTCTGTGGTGGCGAGCCGGCCGTAGCGACTGCCATAGAAAAGCAACGGCCAGTGGGGCTCAACACCTACGTGGAGATCCTGTACTGATCCAATAACGATCCAATGGTCGCCGCCATCGATCGTTTTGTAGCATTCACACGCCACAGCCGCCAGACACCCCTCCAGCCGGGGCCTTCCCTCCCAGCGGACAAAGCGGTAGGGGGGCGGATTTGCCTGCTTCCAAGCCCCGGCGAAATAATTGGACAGGGCTTGCTGGTCTTCGCGCAGGATGTTGATGGAGAAGCCCTTCTCCAAGGTTAGGTATTCCGCCATGCGAGTACGCTTGCCCACACAAACCAACGCCAACAAAGGATCCAAGGATACCGAGGTTACGGCGTTGGCCGTCATCGCGTGAATCTCGCCGGCCTCTTCAGTGGCGATCACAGTGACGCCGGTAGCAAAGAGCCCCATCGTCCGGCGAAAAAGGTGAGCATCAATCTCGTCGCTCATCAATCCTCTGCCTGTGCAAGAGCCTCCTCACCGGCGCGCGCCAAAAAATCGCGGATCATGTCCATATAAGGGGTGAAGTCATGTGAGCGCACCAGGGCACCAGCCATCCTGACCGGATCTCCGAAGAAATAGCGCTCGTAGAGCACCTGGCGAGTAGCAAAGGCGGAAAGAGCTGTGTCCCACGCCAGGCGGAAGATCGGGATACGTTCGTGGGCATCGGCGCGAGCTGCCTGGTAAAAACGTTTGATCTCTTCAGCG
>DASQQR010000301.1:0-4614 GCA_035643335.1 Anaerolineales bacterium | reverse complement strand
GTCAACGCGGCTTTTGAACAGCAATATGGTTTTTTGGCCAGCCAGATTATCGGCCGGAAAATTTGGTCCTTCGTTAACGTCGGCCAGGACGACGGAATCTTGGATGAGATTGTAAGAAAATTGAGCAATGGTTCCGTCTGGACTGGTGAATTAATCAACTACCGCAAGGATGTGACTCCCTTCGATGTTCAGCTGACCATTGCACCGGTCCGTGATCAAAGCGATCAAGTAATGGGTTATGTGGGAAGCCAGCGAGATATCAGCCGCAATAAGCAGCTGGACCGCCTCAAGGATCGATTGATTTTCGATGTTTCCCATGAACTGAGGACTCCAGTCACCAATCTCAACTTGTACGTTGAGCTATTGGAAAATGGTAGACCGGAAAAACGTAAAGATTATCTGTCAGTGCTAAAAGGTGAAACCAAGCGGTTGATTGATTTGATCGAGAGTATCCTGGACCTGTCAAGATTGGATATGTGGAAGTCGAAAAAGGTCAGATTCTCGGCGGTGGATTTGAATCTCATCACTGAACAGGTTGTCGACGCGCACCAGCCGCTGGCGGAATCCGCCGGCCTTGAACTAAAATACTTTCTGGAGGACAGCCTGCCGACAATTCGGGGTGAACCCAATCAGCTGGCTCGCTTGATCACCAATATGCTTGCCAACGCCATCCGCTATACGCCTTCTGGCCAGGTGACCCTGCGAACATTCCAGCAAGGCGGAGAGATATGTATGCAGGTGAGCGACACCGGGATTGGGATTGAGGCGGAGGATCTACCTCACCTGTTTGACCGTTTTTATCGGGGCCAGCAGGTGAGCCAGTCCAAGATCACTGGAACCGGCCTGGGGCTGGCTATTGTCAAGGAGATCGTTGAAATTCACGAGGGCCGGATCGATGTCAAAAGCGAGGTTGGTAGAGGTTCGGAATTTAGCGTCTGGTTACCGATTTTTAGAGATGAGACCTGGCGGGAGAAACCGTTCTTTTAGTCAGGGATCTTTCACTTAATGTTTACGCTCAGATTGTGGTACCCAGTTGCTCCATTCGGATAGGTGCCTTCCCTCTCCGGCGTCTGAAGCTCTCCGCTTCCGTCGGTCGCCCGTACCGTAAGTTGGTGTTGGCCTGGCGGCATCTGGAACGATGCTCGCCAAAGCACCCAGGTCAAAGGTGATAAAGCCCTATTTAGTTCCACCGGAAACCAACTGCCGTCGTCGATCTGGAGTTCGACTTTCTGGATTCCCCGCGCCCCAGCGAAAGCCACTCCCCCCGCTTCTACGTTCCCGTTGCTTAGCGTTTTGACTGTATCGATTACCGAGGCCGTCTTCACGAAAGCCTGTTCACTCCAGCCGCGCTGTTCCCAATAACCGAAATAATCTTGGCTAATGGCTTCGATCTTGATGATCCACTTTGGATTCTTCATGCCAAAGCGATTTGGTGTATACAGGCGCAGGGGGGCGCCGTGCTCAGAAGCAAGCGGCTGGTTACCCATAGCGTAGCAGAGCAGCGTCCGAGGATCCGTGGCTGACTGGATTGGGAGCGATTCGGTGTACCCGTCGATGCAGGAAAACTTGATGTCAATTGCTTCCGACATCAAACCCGCTCGATCCAACACATCCTTCAGCCTGGCTCCCTGGAATAGCGTCGTGCTGATCAGGTCCCCGCCAATCGGGTTGGAAATGCATTTTAGGGTCGCGTACTGGTCCACCGCTGGAAAAGCTTTGAGTGCATTGATGTCTAAGGCTAGCGACTTCTCAACCAACCCATCGATGACCAGCAGGTAATTCTCTTTGGAAATCTCTGTTTCGCCCTGCGCCCGCAGCCTTTGAGCCAGGCTGTCCGTTTCGCGCTGGAATTCCTCCTGTCCGGGAGGGATGAGATTGATATCCACCCGGTAAAAATCTTTGATGGGCGTGATCTCAGGGCGGGTGCCCGGAACCGGTGTGAAGCCAACCTCGGTTGGAGGGGGGGTGGGCGGCGGAGTGGTCGGTTCCGGTGTGCCCACTTCGACCTCAATCGCTCTTGCCTTCTGGCTGGGGGAGGTGGTCAACCAGCCTGGCAGTAGAACGGACAAACCGCTTAGCGCCAGCGCTCCGACAAGGATCTGGATAAGGGTGCGTCGCCGGCCAATGTCGCCCTCTTCGGCCAGCAACCTCAAGTTGGTGTCAACGCCCCATGCAAGCACAAATCCCCAGATTAAGCTCATCGCCAACAACCATAACGCCCCGGTCGTGGGCGTCGCGCCGCCCCAGCCTCCCCACGCCGCCACCGGAATTGCCAGCAGGCCAAGGATTGTTCCAGCCATGAACCCGCGCACATACCAGTATACGTGCAGGTTGTTTATCGTCAGGGCATAGATCACACCCAGGATTGTGAGAGCAACCACGACCAGAATGTATGCCATGGCGAATTCCATCGATTTGCCCGTTGAAGATAGGGCCCCTATTTGCAGAGTCTGCAGAGCCTGGATCATAACTTCCAGACCAGCCGTGACCACACCGCCTGGCAGCGCCCGAGTAAGCCACTCAAACAGATCGATCGGCATCAGCGGCAGTTTGGAGATTTGCTGGCCGGCGTATGAGATCGCAACCCAGGGAATGCTGATCAAAAAGCCGATCGACGCGCCTGTTATGACCTGCTCTTTCCTCATCGGTCTCGTTCTTCTCTCCATTCGCTGGTCTCGTTTAAGATCTCGATTTCCTCTCTGCCTAGTCTGACTTCGAGCGCTTCTAAGTTATCCATTAATTGTTCTTTTGTGCGCGGTCCAATGATCGGGCTTGTGATGAGAGGGTTAGTTAGCAGCCAGGCCAGCGCTATCTGGGAGATCGAATAGTTCCCTTTATCCCGCCCAATTGTCTCCATTGTGTCTAGCAAGGCCCAGTTGCGATCGTTGAAGTAACGCTTCGCACCGCGCGCACGCGCGCTGTCAGGAATTCGGTCTTTGCGATACTTGCCGGTCAGAAATCCCCCCGCAAGTGGACTGTAGGGCATCACTCCTAAGCCGTATGTCTCGCAAATGTCGATCAACTCCCGCTCAAATTCGGCCCGGTGGACCAGGTTGTAATGCGGTTGGAGAGAATCGTATCGGCTCAATCCCAACTTGTCCGCTGTCCACAGGGCCCGCATCAGTCGCCAGGCCGGGTAGTTTGAGCACCCGACATAGCGCACTTTGCCTTGCTGCACCAAGTCGTGCAGCGCGGTGAGGGTCTCGTCGATGGGAGTGCTGGCATCGTAGGCGTGTGCTTGGTAAAGGTCTATGTAATCTGTCCCCAACCGCCGCAGAGAGGCTTCAACCGCGCTAAATATGTGCGCCCGCGAGAGACCTTCAGCGTTAGCTCCTTCGCCCATACGACCCCGTACCTTGGTCGCGATCACGACCCGGTCCCTGGGGATATTATTCAACTTCATCCACTTTCCGATGATCGATTCCGCCACGCCGCCCGGATTTCCTTCCGCCCAGCGCGAGTATACGTCGGCGGTATCAATGAAGTTTATGCCTGCGTCGTAAGCTGCCGAGAGAATATTTAAAGACACCTCTTCTTCAGCCGTCCAGCCGAATTGCATCGTTCCCAGGCATAATCCGGAAACCTTTAGCCCCGTGCGGCCCAGATTCCGGTATTCCATCAGACCAACTCCTCCCCATACATCATCGTTACCAGACCCTCGGCGAAGGTATTTAGATTCTCGCCAGCAGCTGCCATTTCTGGGCTTCTCATCCCGGCTTTGAGGCTTTCTTTGTCCTCGAAATACATTTCCGCCATCAAATAAAACCCTTCGCCAGTTAGCGTCCGTGTGAATCGCGTGATGATCGTTTTTTGCAGGGTTGGCACTTTTTTCAGCAGCGGGATGTGTGTTTCGAAGTACGCCTTATCAAAAGCCGCCGGGTCCTCCGGCTGTTTATACAGCGCAATCAATTTCATCAGATTCTCCTTGTCACATTCACAATTCCATGCCAGGACTGCCCTGAGCGCAGCCACAGGTGATATTCAATTTCCAGCCTTCCACGCTTCCATTCTTCCAATCTTCCCGTCTGTCAACCTTCAATCTTTCGCCTGCCTGTGCTGGGCGCAGTTGAAGGTTTCCAATTTTCAATCTTCAACCTTCCAATCTTCAACCGACTAGAGCGGCTTAAATTGCTCGAAGGGTTGCTGGCAGTTATTACAGTAGTATATGGCCCGGCATAAGGTCGGTCCAAAACTGTTTTTTAAGCTGGTCTGCTTGGAATCACAATAGGGACAGGTGACTTCCTCCAGGAGAGCGCTTCGAATATCGTCTTCATGCCGGGGTGGCGGAGCCAGGCCAAATTCCTTTAACTTTCTCCTCCCTTCGGGCAGAATCCAGTTCGAGCTCCACGGCGGTGAGTAGGTCATCCTGACCTCGACCTCTTGCGCCCCAGCCTCTCTTATATTCCTGTCGATCTCCTCTTGCATCACCTCCAGAGCCGGACAGCCGGCGAAGGTTGGCGTCATGAGAACGATGACCTTTTCCTTTTCAATCCCCACGCTGCGAACCAGTCCCATCTCCACCACGGACACAACCGGTATTTCCGGGTCTTTCGTCTGCTCTAATATCTTCCAGATTCTTTCAGTCGTCAAAGTGGGCATAAGTACCTATCGGAC
>DASQQR010000300.1:0-3642 GCA_035643335.1 Anaerolineales bacterium | reverse complement strand
GGGCCATATCTCCTGTAAGTGCATTGTAAATTCCGAGCCGGAAGCGCCATGCATCCAAAGCGTCTTGAGGGTAAGGCTCACCTTCCGTGGTTTCTTTGGGTGGCCAGAGCGGCAGAATCGTTTCCATGAGCTGAATGGTTGGATCTGGTCCCCAGGTCTGGATGGCATGATTGATAGCCAGTTCACAGAAGCTCAGCAAGTTTGGATCGGGTTCAACCTGATAGCTGGCACTTGAGAATTCAAAAGATGTACCGTTCCATTTATAGAAGTGACGGACTGTCAGCGGACAGGTGGGAAACAGTTTGGTCACAAATTGGAGATCGCCTTGGTCAGCCGTATGGTCTGAGGGAGTCCAACGAGCTTTGAAATCCGTTCCGACCAAGGGTGGGATGATCGGCTCGAAGAATAATTCAACCGGTGGCATTGGATCAAGACTGAAGATGCGAGGGAAACCATATTTCTGAGATCCGGCTGGCGCTGACGGGTAAATGAGGACCTCAAGATTGCCATCATCCGTAAGATCGCTGGCAAAATAGCCAACCTCCGTGGGATGGGTGAAATCGAAGTTGCTGGTCAGAGGATAGGAAACATATCCGCCCGATCTTTCTACAAGCCAGAAGAAGGCTGCACCGCCTTCTTCTTTACTTATTTTCACCAGGTTGTTTTCGACGGATCCGGACGAGATTTTAAGAGGGTAAACACTGATGTCCGCTTGCGGAACTTGCTCCTTCCCAAAGACAGGGAGCTCGCTCAAGGAGATCTCTCCACGGTTGAGTTTGTTCGTGAGCAATACCGCAAAGGAAGCACCGGCCTGAGGATCCCCGGTTCGAGCCTGGTTGTAGGCCAGCTCCCAGAGCCAGCTATCCGCCTCAGAGGCTGTCGGAAACTGGAGCAGGGCTTCTCGTTGGGCGAAGGTAGCGTATTCAAACGCCGTATAAAACCCGGCGTTGTTCTCTCCGCGAGCAAATGCCGACAAAGTATTTGGGTATGCCTGCAACAGCTCTATGAGCTTGCCGGCCAGTTCTGGGGTCCATTCAACCAAGGCATAGCCTTCGTTTTCCAGCCTCGGTGCCGCTGATGTTAGTGTAGGTGGCAAAGTACGAGTGGGAGAAGGAGAGGGTGTCGGGGTAATGCTGGGCGTGGCAGACGGTTTTGGGGTAAAAGTTGGCCGGGGAGTCAGAGTAAGAGTGGGCGTTGAGGACGGTTGTGGCGTGATTGTGAGTGTTGAGGTCTCTACCGGCAGGATTGTGGGAATCGTTGCAGGCGCTGGTGAAAGAGCTCGCACGGATAGAAAAATAGCCAGGATTAAAACGATAATCGTTATGAGCGCGTACAAAGCCAGGAGGGAGATTCTTCGATTTCCTTCCCCTTCAGGACGATTTTCATCAGGATAGTCTGGAGGCGCTGATGTCATAAAGTTCCGGGATGGACAATAAAACTCACATTTTCGGTCAGAAAAGTTAATTTACTTGACAATCTTCCCAGATATGCTAAAATCAGGCAGCTGGTTTCAGGTGGCTTGCTCGATCTCGGAAGTTTAACACCAATTCTCAAGAAGGAATCTTGTCCATGATAACGGGCGCCAACCTGAATTTGCTTCTTATTCCCAGGGGGGGACAAATCAAAGAGAAGTAGATAAGAGATATGAACCATAAGTGCTTTAGACGGATCCAATTGTAAACGATTAATTGACTCATGGATCTGCCAATGATAGAGGGATCAGGCCATTTTTTGCGGCGGGAAGCCAGATGCTTTCTCAATCCGAAGAAAGCGCTAATTCACCTAGGCCGTTTGATCAGCTTCCTTTTGGCGACCTTTGTGGTTCTGACAGCTTGCGGAGTTCAAACAGTACCTGTTCCCACGCCTACACCGACCTCCACACCCACTCCAGTACCAACCGAGGTTGAAACGCCTACGCCCAGACAGATATCACCGACAGCTACTCAAAAGCCGAGCCTGGAGAGCGCGGTATCCCTGTGGCACTCCTGGAATGAAGCGGAAAGCCAAGCGCTCATGGAAGTAATAACTATGTTTCGCGAGACACATCCGGAGGTGCAGTTTGATGTATTGTACGTGCCCTTTGATGAATTAAAAACTAAATACGAATCCGCTGCGGGACTAGGTCGTGGGCCCAGTTTGCTCATTGGTCCCAGCCAATGGGGGCCATCATTGTTTGATGCAAATCTGATCCAAGATATATCAGGTCGCTTCGATCCGGGCTTATTCAGTTCTCTAAATTCCGCAGCAGAAAATGAAGTTCGGTACCAGGGCGCGAGGATGGGTTTGCCTTTGGCGCTAAATGGCGTTTTGTTGTTCAGAAACAAATCACTTATCCCGGAAGCACAACCCACATTTGCTGATCTGGTGACAACAGCGCAATCCGTTACGCGAGGAGGATACGTGGGCGCTTATCTTGACCGGGGTATCTTCTTCTCGGGTGGCCATCTCAACGGAATTGGGGGGCAATTGATGGATGGGAACGGAAACCCGGCATTCAACAATGAAAAAGGCATCGAATGGTTAGATCTATTGAAAGCCTTCGAAAATGCCGGCCCGGTAGAGTTCAATGGGGAACAGGATGTCGAGTTTTTTCAGGCCGGGAAAGTAGGCATTATTATCGACGGAAGCTGGAACACAAGAGTATTTTCGAACGCGATTGGCCCTGAGAACCTGGCTATTGACCCCTGGCCGGCATACAAAAAACGCCATCTCTCTGGATACATTCAGACCGAAAACGTGTATTTGAACGCAAACATTTCACTGAGCGATGTCATTCCTGTTGTGACTTTTATGGAGTATTTTCTTGGGGCCGAGGCCCAATCTGCTCTTGCCGACGCCGGATTTATCCCTTCCGTGCCTGGTACCCAGGTGGGTAACCCCCTCATTCAACAAGAAATGGATGCTTTTGGCAGAGGGACCGCTTATCCTGTGTCTCGGGTGGCAGCTTTGTATTGGGACCCGCTTGAGGCGGCGATGATCTCCGTTCTGGAAGAAGGAGCCGATCCGGCTACATCTCTAGAACAAGCCAGTGACAGCATCAGGGCACGATTGGAAGAAATTCACTAAGCCAGAAATTGGATCTTCCGAATTCGGCGGGATTTTTACCTGCCGGGATCGGTTTTCAGCCTGTCTCCACGGGCCGGCTCGGATCGGTGATCCATTTGCTCCAAGAACCTGAGTACAGTTTTGCATCGCCGAGGCCTGCATGGGCAACGGCCAGTACGTTTAGCGCTGCGGTTACCCCAGAACCACAATAAAAAGCCGTGTTCTCCGCAGAGACCCCGTTGTAGAGCTGGTTAAACCGGGCGAGTAGCTGCTCCCTGGGTAGAAATTTGCCCTCTTCATCAAGGTTTTCTGGATAGGGCGCTGATTTCGCACCGGGAATGTGCCCGGCGATTGGATCTATGGTCTCATTTTCGCCGCGGAATCGGTCCGCGGTGCGAGAATCCAAGATGAGTGAACCTGGATCCTGGATCATTTTCTCCACGTCTTTGGTGTTAGCGAGCAGGTTGGGGTTGTGGATGGGGGTGAATGCACGCGGCGGACGATTTTCGATTCCCCCGCGCACTGGAAAGCCGTTTTGCTTCCAATGGACCCAACCACCATCCAGAACGGCTACCGCCTCGTGACCCAACCAGCGCA
>DASQQR010000299.1:0-7856 GCA_035643335.1 Anaerolineales bacterium | reverse complement strand
TCCAGTCCTCGATTTCCTTGAGTTCCACATCCAGGGCGCGAGCCGACTCAATTGCCGAGAGGTGGTAGCTCATCGACAGGCTCTCGAGCGAACAGCCCGGATAATAGGCATAGCGTTTCATGCTGGTTCTCCAATCGGGATAATCCTTCTGACCATTCTCCGCAGGTTCTCCAATCTCTTGATTTTCGTCGGAAGCAAGGGCAGTCTCCCTTTCAGTATCAGTACCGTGGCGGTCTGGGCTTCCTCAAGCAGGCTGCGTGTGCCATACTTGAAGATATAGGACGGAGCTAAGACTGGCTCAAATGATCTCCCAGTTCTGACAATCATTTTCACAAAGCTCTCAGAGAACTCAGGTCCAATCAAATCCTCTGAATATTCGTGCTTCCAGATGGAGTATCGTTTCAGCGCGTACATCAGATCGGCGATATCGATTCCGGCTGGACACCTGACCGTGCAGTTGTAGCAGGACGCGCATGACCAATAAGTATTGCTGGCTAGCACTTCATCCCTGAGGTCTGCTCCGATCATACCGATCAACTCACGAGGGGTATGGTCCATGAACTCGACGGACGGGCAGGACGCAGAGCAATTTCCGCATTGGATGCAGGACCTGATCGGACTGCCGTGTGAGGCGTAGAGCAGATTGGCTATTTCCTCGCTGAATGTAGGTTTAACTGCCATAGAATTCTCTCCTATCATTGGGTGTCGATTTTTCCATGGCTTTCACTCGGTTTGTGCTCTCTTCGCTTCTGCAGATTTCAATAAGGTACTGACTTTCTCCAGAAGTAATTTCGGTTCGACCGGTTTCTCGACCAATTCGTCGGTTGAGACAAAACCAGGGTGAACCGGTTCGCCCGGGAATAGGAAAGCAATCTGTTCCCTCAGGCCAGTGATGATCAATACAGGCATATCCCTCAACTTGGGGTCCTTTCTCATCTTGCGAGCGATGGATATCCCTTCGGCGCCTCTCCCCATCAGGATATCGAGCAAGAGCAGGTCATAGGACTGCGTTTGCAGAGCCTGGAAACCTTCCTTGGGGTTGTAGGCTATGTCCACATCGTACTCTGCCTTTTCCAGGACGGGTTTGATCCCCGCCACAAAATCGGGATCGTCGTCGATAATCAATAATCTTTTCGGCTGACTCATTGGTAATCTCCTTTATGATTTGCTTAGGCGCTGGAAACCATGGCTTCCGCAATCTGGGCATTTTCTTTCACGGTGGGCAAGAATATGGTAAAAGTGCTGCCTTTACTTAATTCGCTTTCGACTGAAATCGATCCGTTGTGGGCTTCAATAATTCGCCGGGTGAGAGCCAGGCCAAGTCCGCTACCTTCTCCGACAGCCTGACCAGATTTGCCCCTGTAGAAATCATTAAAAATGACGGGTAGTTCTTCTTTGGAGATGCCTACACCGGAGTCCGTTATTGAAATCGAGATAAAATCATCCTGCTGCTCGGCCTTGATAATGACCCTGCTTCCCACGCGGGAAAACTTTATTGCATTGCCGATGATATTCACCACCGCCTCTACCAAAGTCCCCTCGTCTCCGTTAATGGGCTTCAAGTTGCTATCAACCGAGGTGACTAGTTCGATATCTTTGCGCATGGCGTGAGGTTGAACGCTCTCAATTGCTTTGCTTACCATATCAGGTATCGCGGTTGGCTTAAAGGCATCTCGAATTTTCTCAATATCCTCCGCGGAAATCACACGAAGCCAGGTATGGATGAGCTTCATTAGATCATTTAGCCGGGACTCTATGTGTTCAAACCGGTTCTTTTGGTCTTCTGTTAGCTCGCTTGACAATTCATCTTCCAAAAGGAAGAGATTCTGTTGCACAGCGCCAAGAGGAGATTTGAGCTCGTGAGAAACGATAGCCGCGAAATGATCCCTCAGCATTTCCTTTTCTTTTCTCAAGGAGATGGTCTCTAATATTAGCCTTCTTTTCTCGAGCCCCCTCTGGGTAATCAAACGCAATTCATCGGGCGTGAAGGGCTTCGGAAGGAAATCATCGGCGCCCTTCTTCATTGCTTCTACAGCTGAACTCACCGTGGCATAACCAGTAATTACAATGCTCACAATCGTAGGATCGATCTGGTTGATTTTCTCGAGTACTTCAAAGCCGGATATCCCGGGCATTTTGAGATCGACATAAACCAGATCCGGCTCAAGCTCTTCGACGAGCTTTATGCCAAGTTGTCCATTTTGAGCGGTATCAATATCATAGTCACCACTCTTAAATATTTGGATGCAGGAATCCAATACAACTTCTTCGTCATCGATGATCAATATCTTGGCTTTATCATCCATTTTTGGTAACCGCTTCCTCTACCGTCAGAGGTAACCTTATGGTAAAGGTTGTCCCTTTACCGACTTCGCTTTCGACTGCGATGGCTCCTTTGTGCTCCTTGATGATCCCGTAGCTGATGGCTAACCCCAGGCCAACCCCGTGGCCGGTTTCCTTAGTTGTGAAGAATGGATCGAAGATCTTCTCCATATGTTCTTTCGCGATTCCGAGACCTGTGTCCTTGAACACCAGTTCGATGAAGCGCTTCTTCAGATCGGACCGGGTCGTCACGGTTAATTGACCGCTGCCGACCATGGCTTCAGCCGCATTGATGATCATATTCATAAATACGCGCTCGATTTGAGAGGGATCTATGATGACCATGGGCAGATCGACTTCGAAATCTTTCACGATCTTGATGTTCAGGAACAAGGCCTGATTTTCAACTAAGGAAATACATTCCAGCAGAATCGAATTCACATCACATAATGTCTTATCAGGCTTTCTCTGCCGGGAAAAATCCAGTAGGCCACGGATGATATCCCTGCATCGGTTGGCCTGAGTAACGATTTTTTGGATGGAGTCTGTCTGCGGGTCTTCGCAGGGCATCTCTTCCAGGAGCAGGTGAGAATACGTGACGATTCCTTGGAGTGGATTGTTCAGTTCGTGGGCAACATTGGCAGCCAATTGTCCGATGATGGCCAGTTTTTCTGACTCCATGATCTTATCTCTGGCAAAATCCTTCAATTGTTCATCTCTCCTTTTTAGGGCAGAAGCCATGGCATTGAAGGAATCGGCCAGTTCGCCCAACTCGTCTTCCGAGGTGATCTCCACTTTTGCATCCAGGTTTCCGGAAGCCACCTCTCGGGAGGCCGATACGAGCTGCTTGAGGGGAACGGAGATCCTTTGAGACAGAAAGTAGGATAAAAGGATGGTGACCACCACGCCCATCAGTGTGACCGCCAGGAAGGCAAAGACGGCCTCCTGTTTTATATCAATGTATTTTTGCTCCAGGATGCCAACGTATAGGATTCCGATGATTTGGTCATTTATATTTCGGATGGGCTCGTAAGACGTAATGTACCAATTATTCACTACATAGGCTCGATCTATCCAACGCTCTCCCTGGTTGACTACCTGATCGTATACCTCCTCTGCAACCCTGGTTCCAATCGCCCTCGAACCATCCTCGTTTCGAACGTTTGTTGATATTCTCACATCGTCCTGAAAAATCGTTGCGGTGCCAATATCCTTACCGCCGTACTTCAAGTCTTGGAACACAGTTTGTTTTATTTTGTCAACTATTTCGAAATTCCTGTTTAGTAATACACCGCCATATACGGTCCCGATCAAGTTATTTTGATGATCAAATATCGGAGCTGCTGCCAGCATCACCATGCCCGCCGATTCCTCTGTTTCTTGCCGCGCTCTTGCCTTGGGAGTGTCAATAAACTTGAAATGGGCCTTGGATTCAAGGAAAAGAGACTCTTTTCGTAAATCGTCGGCGGATACAATCGTTGTGGCTGCGGCTGGTTCTTTTTTGCTTAGGACTGCCCTCACCAGTTCATTATGACTTTGGTTGTCACCGACGATGTCCCCGCCGCTGGCCCGTAAGAGAACATTGCCAGCTTGGTCTGTGATAGTTAGAATATCAAGACCTTCACTTTCCCTTATCCTCGTAAGCTCATTGGCCGCTAAGTCAATATTTCCCGTAACCATTACATTTCTTATGAAGAACCTATCAGCCGCGAAACGAATCACATCGTAAATGCTGTCCAATTTACTTGAGTAGATTTCCCCTGCGGCATTTAGATCTTGGGCTACCATCTCTTGGGCCTCAGATACGATCCGATCACCAATTAAATTGATCCCTACCACAATAAAAACGATGCTCGTTACGATGATGATAATGAGGAAGCTGTAGATCAGCTTTGTCGTAATTGACAGCGGTACATCCGTCTTACTTGTAAAAACATAGTCAAGCAATGATTCTTGGTGAATATCCTTGGATCCGTTCCCGTGGTTCTCCACTACATTTCCTTCTACATATTCTCTACACTACAGCGCCTCGTGAACCAAATCAATCAGATCTTTGATGATTAAGTGCTGCTCATGACCACTGGTTTTGACGGCGTCTGAATACATCGTAAAATCCTTCGGGCAAGCAACGATCAAGGCCTCCACGCCTTGAAGTTCCAGAGCCTCGCGAATGCGGGCCTCGCTTGGACGTTCCTTGATCTCACCCTCTTCCATCCAAATACGCCCTCCGCCGGCACCACAGCATAGAGCACGATCGCCGTGCCGGGGCATTTCAACCAGTTTACAGCCGGTGGCAGCGATCACGCGGCGGGGTGCCTCGTAAACGCCATTGTAGCGACCCAGGTAACACGGGTCGTGGTAGGTCACCGCATAATCCAATTTCCGGCTGAAGCTGAGCTGGCCCGAGGCGATAAGTCTGTCCAGCAGCTCAGCGTAGTGAACTACCGGGTGGTGACCATTCGAGTCGGCCGGGTATTCGTTTTTAAGCGTGTTATACGAATGGGGATCCGTTGTCACGATGGTTTGATACTCACATTTGCCCAAAACGGTATCGTTTTGCTCGACCAGCATCTCGAATAGGCCCTCTTCGCCAACCCGGCGGACATCATTCCCCGCATTGCGCTCGCTGTCATACAGGATGCCAAAGTCTACCCCGGCATGCCGGAAGACCTCAGCGGTTTTTCGGGTGATATCCGTCACGCTGGCATTGTATGAGGCATAATCGCCGACGAACCACAGATATTCCACCGGATATCTTCGCGCGTCCTTAATCTTGGGTTGCACCGGTTGCGTCCACTTGCCGCGCATGCGCTCGGACTGGCCAAATGAGTTACCGTAGCGCGCCAGATTGGACAAGGCATCTTGGAGTTGCGTGTCCACGCGTCCTTCGATTACCAGGTGGCGCCGCATGTTCACTATTGGTGCGACGTGCTCGATAAAGAGCGGGCACTCTTGATCGCATGCCAGGCAAGAAGTACATGCCCACACTGCCTCGTCGGAAATGATCTCACCAACTAATGATCGCCCCAAAACCGCCTGCTTGCCCCCATTATTTGAAGAACGAGCGGACAAGGCCTCACCTCGCTCCATCAAATTGTCTCGAAGGTTGATCATCAGCAGTTTGGGCGATAAGGTCGCGCCGAAGTTATAGGCTGGACATTCCTCCTGACAGCGCCCGCATTCAGTGCAAGTATAAAAATCGAGCATCTGGCGCCAGCGGAATCGCTCAACAGCACTTACGCCAATATCCCCATTGAATTCGGGTGCGGGTGGTAGCCGGCCTGGGGGCTCCAGGTTTCGCAAAAAAACAGCTGGAAGCGAAGTAACCACGTGGAAATGTTTGCCACCCGGCAGTTCCGTAAGAAAGACCAGTACTATTCCCAGGTGGATCCAATAAGCGACTTCTCCGACGATGATCTGACCCGGCTCATCCATCCCCGCGAAGATCCTGCCAACAATCCTTGAGATTGGCCGCCAATCTTGAATAGGGTCGGTACCAAGGTTGATGCGCATCCCGTTCATCACAAGCAGACTGACCATAATTGTGAAGATGAAGATTAGCACGATCACGCCCTGGCTCTTATGACTTCCTTTGTATCGTTCAGGTTTTACAATGAGGCGAACATACAGACCGTATCCAACTGCGATTGCCACGAATAACGCCAGCAGATCCTGCACCAAAGCCAACGGCCCGAAATTTCCAATCACTGGCAACACGAAGTGAGGATTCGTGAAAGCGACCAGACCCTCAATGATTGCCTGCAAGATGGTCAGTGCAAGGATCATGAAACCCCAAAATATGAAAGCATGCGCGATGCCGGGGATGGGGAAACGGAATAACCGCAATTGAGCACCAACAAATACGATCAGGCCTTTGATGCGTTCACCCCATTGCGCGAAGGGACCGCTGGGTTGCCCGCGGCGCAAGTCCACCCATAGGAGCTTGTAAATTCTGAATCCGAAGACGAGCCCGGCAATGGAGAGGGAGAGCAGCACAATGATCGACTTGATCGTTCCGTAAGACATGGTCTTAACCCTTCACCTTTTCCACCTTTTCCAGCAGAACCTCGAGCAAATCGAGCAGATCTACTTCCGCCCCGTATTGAGCCACATCGAAGATGGGTGCGGAGGGGTCGGTGTTGATAGCAATGATTAATTTGCTGTCGACAATACCTTCAACATGCTCCGGAGCACCACTGATACCTAAAGCCAGGTAGATCTCGGGCTTTACTTTCTTGCCTGATTTGCCCACCAGGCGAGTTGTAGGAAGCCAACCTTGATCTACCACCGGACGCGAGGCGCACACCTTCCCTCCCAATGCCTCCGCCAGCTCTTCCGCGAGTTCGATGTTTTCCGCCCGCTGTATACCCCTTCCTACTGCGACCAGGATGTCTTCCTTGGAAATGTCAACGTCGCCTTCTTCAGGTTCAATGTATTGTTTCAGCGATATCCGCAGGTCTTCGATTACGGGGGCCGTCATATGCGAAATCGGTGGTAGTTCAGTGGTACGGCCCTGTTCCGGTTTGAAACCTCCCGGGACCATAGTCACTAATGTCGTTGAGCTGGGCAGCTCACCTTCGGCCATGATCTTGCCGCCGCAAATCTGGCTAACGTACTTGAGAATGCCGTTTTCAGCTCTCACGCTATAACATTGGGTCAACAACGGCAAGCCTAACTGGGCAGAAAGAACGCTGACCACGTCCGTTCCAATTGAGGTATGGCCGGACAAGACCACGCGGGGTGTGTTTTCTCGAACCAGTTCTGTTAGAACTCTGTGGTAGGCTTCCGGATTGAAATCGGCCAAATCAGGATGATCAATATACAACATTCGATCAGCAGAGAGGTCTCTCGCCAGTTCCTCAGCCTTGTGGCCCAATAACACCGCGACAACATCACCCCCGGTGCCTTTGGCCAGCACACGCGCCGCTGCTAACATGACATAGGAAACGTCGGCCAACTGGCCTAACAAGTGTTCAATGATGACATAAATATCTTGATCCATCAGGCTCCTCCTCTCAGAGCACGGCCGATTCTTTGAGGATCTGGATGAGTCTTTCAGCGACTTCCACCTCATCACCTTCGATCATTACCGCTCGTTCGCCGACCTCGGGTTGGAACATCCGGCTGATACTTGGCCCGCCGCTGGTGTCCAGGGTTGCCACCTCTCGCTCCTCAATGTTGGCGGTCTTCATCATTTGGCGAATCTTGCTGATGGCCACATACCTCGGCGCCTGTTGGGCGGCTTGAATACCCAATACTGCTGGCAAGTTCACCTCGAGCTCAGCGATCAAACCGCCCGGATACTCCTTGCTGGCTGTGACTGTATCTTCGCTCATGGCCACATCGGCAATATAGCCGACATAAGGCAAGTCAGCATAGCCAGCGAGCAGTGGGCCAACTGACCCATCGAGGTCGTTGTGAGCCTGTACACCTGTCAGGACGAGATCTGCCTGTAGTTCCTGCAATATGGGCGCGAGCGCCCGAGCGAGAGCATGGTTATTTGCGGCTGCTTCTTCAAAACTGCCTGTGAGCTT
>DASQQR010000298.1:0-6644 GCA_035643335.1 Anaerolineales bacterium | reverse complement strand
CAACGGATTCATCCAGGGCCAGAAACAGCGGGCGGAGCAAACCATGAAAAGGGACAACTGCCAACCGGCTTTCTGGAAACGATAAGATCGCCGGGGTTCGCCCTCTGGCTCATGCTAATGCTAGCGATATTTGGCATTGGGCTGGAGCTTTTGTTGCTCACAGCAAGATAATCGCCAAGGCGCGAGAAACACTTTTTTCAGACGAGGCGTTACTCCCCAGGTCAATTTTATGGGGCACGGATGAACGCGGTGAAACAAAGGATCATGAACGACTCGGATGAATTCACAACCTGGGATGGAAAGGCGGTCGCCAGCGAGCCGCCCCATGGCGCGTCCATCATCGTCTACCGCAAGTCGGGTCAAGGGCACGAGTTCCTAATCCTACACCGAGGGCAACAAGGCCCGGATTTCTCCGGCGATTGGGCGTGGACGCCTCCGTCCGGGGCACGCTATCCGGGAGAGTCGATTGAAGAGTGCGCCAGGCGTGAGTTGCGGGAGGAAACCGGTTTTTCCCTGCCCATGCGGCGCACAGAACTGGGGTCACTTGAGTGGGTTATCTATATGGCCGAATGCCCGCCGTCCGCGCAGGTCGATCTCAGCGAGGAACACGACCGGTATGAGTGGCTGCCAGCGGCCGAGGCTGTGGCGCGTTGCCGGCCGAGAGTAGCGGGGAATTCGATTGAGGCTGTGGCGGGAAAGTTGGCGGCAACCAGGCCGAGTTGATACGGAAGGCCCGCAGAACCTGGGGAGACCAATGGGGTCAGGCCGTTCATCCGCGAAAAATGCCAGGGAGACGACGCGTTTATTAAATCTGTGCAATATTTCGTACGGAATAGGCAGAATGACCTATTGACTCCACATCCTGATTGTGCAATAATGTACAAATAAGGGAATGGTAAATCAAAAATATTGGCTCTACACAAAGGCAGCGTTCAACGCCAGGGCAGGATGTAAACCAAGGTGGAAAGGAGGTGAGGCGCTCCGACTATCGAGACAAATGGTACCAGATGAGTTAACGACCATTCATACTTAGATATGGAGGCTTGCTATGACTGGCAAACGCTTGTTCGTTATCACGCTGATCGTCACTATCGGGATGTTGCTGGTCCTATACATTGGATCAGCGTGGGCACAAGAAACTTTAACTCCGAAAGAGGAATTGGGGAAATCCATTTTCTTCGACACAAACCTTTCGATTAACCAGAACCAGGCCTGCGCGGTCTGCCACGGTCCGGAGGCAGGGTGGACCGGGCCGGACCCGGTGATCAACGCAGCCGGGGCGGTTTATGAAGGTTCGATCCCCGGTCGTTTTGGTGATCGCAAGCCACCCAGTTCGGCCTACGCTACACAGAGCCCGATCCTTCATATGGATAAGAGAGGCACATGGGTGGGCGGCAATTTCTGGGATGGGCGTGCCACTGGCGAAAAGCTAGGCAACCCGGCGGCCGACCAGGCGCAAGGACCTTTCCTGAACCCGGCGGAGCAAGCCCTTCCGGACTCCGCCTGCGTGGTTTACCGGGTTTGCACGGCAACATATCCGGTCTCATTTGAAGAGGTCTGGGGAGCGGAGGCGTGTGCTATAACCTGGCCTGCAGACGTTGAGACTGTATGTGCTATCGAAGGCGCGACAGTGGCACTCTCAGCTGAGGACAGAGCTAAATCGAATATGGCTTACGATAACATCGCTCTCTCCATCGCCGCTTACGAGGCTTCCACCGAAGTAAACGCCTTTACCTCGAAATACGATTACTCCCTACTGGACATGGCGAAGCTGACCAAAGAGGAGCGCAGGGGATTTGCCCTGTTCCAGGGAAAGGGAAAGTGCAGATTGTGCCACCCTAGCAACGGAATGCAGCCACTGTTCACCGATTTCACGTATGACAACCTGGGAGTCCCCAAGAACCCGGAGAACCCCGTGTACACCTACAACCCAGACTTCGTCGACCTCGGGCTGGGAGGTTACTTAAAAGCTGCCGGATATCCTGAAGAAATGTACTCGGCGGAGCTTGGCAAGGTCAAAGTTCCCACGCTGCGCAACGTGGATTTGAGGCCGTCTTCGGAGTTCGTCAAAGACTACAGCCACAACGGCTACTTCAAATCGCTGGAGGGGATCGTGCACTTCTATAACACCAGGGATGTCTTGGAGACTTGTCCCGGTGATTATACTGAAGCCGAGGCTTTGGCCGCAGATTGCTGGCCCGCACCGGAGGTCTCGCAGAACGTCAACACCAGCGAACTGGGAAATTTGGGGCTGACCCCTGATGAAGAGGCGGCCATCGTGGCGTTCCTCAAGACGCTGTCTGACGGATACATGCCGTAACTTGGGGAGGGAGTTGCAGTATCCAGTGGAGCGCCTTCGGAAATGAAGGCGCTCCAGATTTTTTAATGACACCCTTCGGAAACCACCGATCTCAAACCTCCCCAAGGTATCCGTAACCTGCTTTAAGACCCCTGGGGGTTCTAACAAGATATCTTACGAGAAGGAAATTTGCTGGCCTGTATGCCAGACAGGCGAGGTTGTTTTTGGAAACACCTGGACCGCCGATCCAGATACCTCATGTAAAATTGGAAAGGTTTGACTTGCCGAAATCCTTCCAGCCTCGGAAGGCGGGTATTGTTCGGAGAAAAGCGTATGCTTCAGGAATTCCTCAGCAATCAAATGATCAAATTCGCCCAAAAGGCGGCTTTACCGGAGGATACTCAGGAAGAGGCTCTTCAGAAATCCTCGCTCATTATCAGCAGCATCATGTTTATCCCGGCCGGCCTGCTGTGGGGATTGACATATTTGCGCTTCGGTGAATTCCGGGCGAGCCTGATTCCGATTGGATACAGCCTTTTCTCGCTGATCAGCCTGATCTATTTCACGGTAACCCGGCGGTTCAATAGCTATCGTCTCAGCCAATTGCTGTTGATCCTGGTGTGTCCATTTTTGCTCATGGTGGTCCTGGGAGGCTTTTTTAACGCTTCCGCGGTGATCCTCTGGTCGGTGCTGTGTCCCTTCGGTGCTATCCTGTTTGCCGAACCGCAGCGAGCACCGCGCTGGTTAGGAGCCTACCTGGCCTTACTCGTCCTGAGCGGATTCCTACAGCCCATCGTGCGAGTGCAAAATAATCTGCCGGGCAGCCTGATCATCTCCTTTTTCGTCTTGAATATCGGAGTAGTCTCCGTAACTGCCTTCGTGCTGATCTCCTACTTTGTAAAGGGCAAGAACAATGCGCTGGCGCTGCTCACTCTGGAACAAGAGAAATCAGAAAGACTGCTCTTGAACGTGCTCCCCAAAGAGATCGCTCCGATTCTCAAAGAGAAAAACGGCACCATCGCCGACCATTTCGAATCGGCCAGCGTTTTGTTTGCCGATATCGTTGGCTTCACGCCCCTCTCAACCGAAATGAGCCCTGAAGAGATGGTGGATCTACTCAACGAAATCTTCTCCAACTTCGATGTGCTGGTTGACAAGTATCGTCTCGAAAAGATTCGCACCATCGGAGATAACTATATGGTCGCTTGCGGTGTTCCGGTCCCGAGATCCGATCACGCCCAGGCTCTTGCACGGGCAGCACTGGAGATGATGGACTTCGTCTCCCACCACCCGGCGTGCCTGAGCAGAGGCGTTCAATTTCGCCTGGGTATAAATTCGGGTCCCCTGGTGGCCGGGGTGATCGGCAGGCAAAAGTTTCACTACGACATCTGGGGCGACACAGTCAACACGGCCAGCCGGATGGAGTCCAACGGCCTGCCCGGCAAAATCCAGATTACCGCCGCCACCTACGCCCTGATCCAGGGCCAATTCATCTGCGTTCGACGCGGCAAGGTACCAATCAAAGGCAAAGGCGAAATGGAAACCTGGTTTCTGGAAGGAATGAAAGAGGGATGAGCGGTGGCGGGGGTGCAACTGTGTGGGCGACCGATTCACTGGACGTGGATCTGAGCGGGGGCAGCACGGTAGAATACTATGGCAACCCGGACGTCTCCCAGACGTTGTCCGGAGGCAGCCGGGTAAAGTCGTTGGGCAACAAGTGATCAGGGAGTCGGAAGAACCATGGAATTTTCAGAAGTCGTGCGGAAGATATGATAAGGGAGCAAGAGAGTTGGGTTGACTGAGGAAAATCCAGATTCGAAGGATCCGAAAAGAAAGTGGCGCCGGGAGATCCACAGCCTGATCTCCGCGGTGGCATTCTCCATGGCGGTGGCCTTCGTCTTTCAAAGTTGGGAGATGGCCTGGTTGATCACCCTCAGCCTCGTGTTCCACGAGTTGGGCCACATCCTGGCAATCTCCAGGCTAGGACTGGACTGGGAACTGGGCTTCAATATCCTGGGCGCCTGGACGATGACATCCCGGCGAGCCCGCCTGGCGCTCAGCGATTATCGCAATTCAATCATTCATCTGGCCGGGCCTTTCGCCAGCCTGTTGCTCGCCTTCCTGACCTATCTCGTGGCCGTCTTGGTCGTCCCCAGCACGCAGCGCCAGATCTGGCTTAGTTTAGCCAATTTCAACGCTCTGCTATGTGTGCTGAACCTGCTGCCGATGGGGAGTCTATCGGATGGGGGAAAATTTGTCCGTAGGATGTTTTCCTCGGCCGATGAACGACTGGAGGAGAGACTGCTGGCCCTGGTAGGGGTCGTGCCGCTGGTATTCGCCTGCATTATCCTCACGATGCGCCTGGACTGGGCACGGGTATTGTCCATGCTGGTGATCGTCCTGTGGTTCGGGCTGAGCATGCTGGTCGAAAGCCGGTTAGACGATCCGGCCCAAAGCAGCGCCTTCAGGGCGATGAAACCCCGCCAGGCACGGGAGTTGTTATCGGCGATGATTCTGGTGCTGCTTGCCAGCATGGGGATAGTGGTGATTACGCCATTTTGGATCAATCCGGAGCACATCGCGAAAATGATCCTTCTGTTTTCCAGATCATTGTGAGTCCCCCGCCTCAAGGGCTGCGAGGATCGCCTGGCTGGCCTCCCGCAGGCGTCCCTGCTCCACTGCATCCAGGCTTTGGTAAAGAAATTTCTGGTAGAGGCCGTGGCGGAACCGGTAGATTGACAGGGGCCTGTCTCCGGCGGATTCCCGGCCGCGAGCGTCGACAACCCGGTATTTCTTGGACAGGGGTCCGCTCAAGCATTCGATTGCCTCAGATTCATCCATGCCAACGGTGCCCGCCAGGACCTCGGCAATAAAGGTCTCCCCTTGTACGCTGGCGGCGGCCAGCAGTTTACGCCATTCCCCTGGCAGGCGCTGGAAGCGTTCAGCGATTACCGCCTCCGCCCGGGGCGGCAGCTGCTCCCAGTCCAAACCCGGCCCAGCGATCCAATAATCCCCTTCATCTTGCAGTAGATCACCGCGTTCCTGCAAGCCGCGCAGCAGTTCCAACGTGAACAGCGGGTGCCCCCGGGTTTGCCGGTAAAGTGTCTCGCGAAAACCCCGGTCCAAATGGTTGGCTTCGCTGTCCAGCAGCGCATCAACAAACCTGCGACCGTCGGCTTGATCCAGGTCGACATGGATCTCGCCATACAGGCTACGCAATTCGTTGATAACGGGATCCAGCGGGTGGCGCGCCTGCCTGTCCAGCCGGACGAGATCCTCAGAACGGTAGGCCCCCGCGATCAGGATGCGGCTGCCCGCCAGGCGGCGGCCCAGGTGAAAGAGCAGGTTGGCTGAACCGGCATCGGCCCATTGCAGGTCGTCCAATACCAACACCAACGGGTGGCGGCGCGCCAGGGCCTGCAGCAACTGGGTCACCTGGTCGAATATAGCTGTCTGCTCAAGTCCGGATGAACTGGAGGTCAGCGCGACCTGCCGGAAGTGATGCAGCGCTGCGAGCACCGGCACAGTCTTCAGGCCTGGAGCTGCCGACCGCCGCCCTGTGCCGGTTTTGAGGAGTGGCTGCCCCGTGTGCTCCAGGCCACTCAATTCCTGAGAGACCTTTTCCAGGGTCTCCCTGGCCAAGAGCGTGCCGGCCAAATCCGGCCCGTTTTCCACCAACGCCTGGACCACCTCGGGCAGAGCTGTGTGCATACGCATGGCATGCGCTTCCGTGATCAGGCCCCGGTTCACGCCACCTTGGAGATCCCCGAACAACATACGGAAGGCTTCCCGGAAAGGTAGATAGGCGTCGCCGGTTCCGGAATGGGCGCTGCTTCCCCCCCAGGTGGATAAGAGGTCCTCAAAGGCCTGCATTGCCTGGCGGACAAACTCCGCCATCAGCATGGTCTTGCCGCTGCCGGCCTCACCGGTGACGAATACCACCCTTCCCTGGCTGTTCAGCGTAGCGCCCAGGTGATGGTACAGCCTGGCCAACTCGCTCCCGCGCCCCAACACCTGAGGCGGGGCGGCAGAGGAGTAAGCCGCGGTGATGATCGCTGAATTGGAGGCCGCCGAACCGGAATAGATGATGCGCCGGTCTACTCTCTTTTCCCTGATCTTCAAAATTTTTCCGTTGCGGATCTGCTCGTACAAGCGCCTGGTCTCCGGGGAGGGCTCGATGCTCAATTCCCTGGACAAGATCTCGCGGCAGACCTGGTACTGCCGCAGAGCCACCGTGCGCTGGCCGCTCAGAGCGAGGGCCCTCATCAAACGCCGATGAGCGGCTTCGCGCCACGGTTCCAGATCGATTTCCTTCTGAGCGAACTCACCGGCCTGGATGTAGTTC
>DASQQR010000297.1:0-8043 GCA_035643335.1 Anaerolineales bacterium | reverse complement strand
AAAATCGTCCACGATGAGGCGCCGATAGCGCGCATCACGCCAATCTCCCGGCGACGCTCCATAACGCTGAGCGACAGGGCACCGCTCAAGGCGATGCTGCCCACCGTACCGATCACCACTGCCACAATTCCCAGCAGAATTAAGAAGACATTGATTTGACCGCTCAGCGCGTCAGCCACCTCGTTCGTCGTATCTCCCATGCCGAAAATGCCGCGTTGAGCCGAGACCGAAATATTATTTTGCTTGTAGAAATCGCGCAGGTTTTTGGCAACAGCCATCTGGCTTTGGGAATCGTCCCGCACGGTTTGAATCCAGACTACCTGGCCGCGACCCACAAAACCCTGGTCACGCAATAAAGCCTCTCGGGGGACACTGGCGGTGTTGGGGATGAACGGGATAAATGATAAGCCGACGATCTGCCAATCCCTTTCCTCATGCTCAGCGTATTTCAGGGTGACCCAATCACCCACGCCGACGCCGATCTCTTTGGCCAACTCCTGATCCAGGACGATGGCGTAATCGTCATTTGGATCGAGCCAACGCCCGACGCGTACCTCAGCATCGAAAAGTTGGGTAGGCAGGGGCACCCCAAATAAGAGACTGATGCTTTCGTCGTCTTCCGATGCTGGTTGGCCAGCAGGGCGGATCGTGGGGCTGGCCAGTCCCCACATCTCCACCGCTTTCACATCCGGATGGGACAAGGTAAGATTCTCAATATGGGCGATGCGCTGGGGATCCTCAAACACCAGGGTGATATCGGCGTTTAAAATCGAGAAAAAGACATCCCGAGTGGTATATTCAACCGAATCACGCACGGCAATGACCGCCATGAACATCAAACCGCTGAGCACCAGACCAATTTCCAGGAGAAACACGCGCCGTTTGTGGCGAAAGGTATTGCTGATGGTGATCAGAACCAATCGCGAGATGAAGCGCGCTTTGGCAAGGGCACGCTCGATCAGACCCGTGTTGGTGCTTAAGCCGTAGGTACTAATCGCTTCTCGCACGGTGATGCGCGCCCCAGAGATAATGGGGATCACAGAGGCCAGTACGGGCGCTAACAGGCAGAGCAGAGTTACGAGAATGACCGTGGGCGGCGAAAAATCAAAAGTCCCAAAATCGGCACCGAAACCGCTCGATAACGTGGTGACGACCAGCCAGGCGCCGAAGGTGGCCATGGGGATAGCCAGCAATAAGGCCAGCAGACCGTATATGAAGACGCTGACGAAAAACAGGCGAAATATATGCCCCGTTCTGGCGCCGACCGCCTTCATGACACCAATCTGATCAACCTGCTGGGCGATGAGCACGTTAATGGTGTTATAGACAAGGAGCAGGCCCAGGGCCAAAGACAGGAAACCCAAGATGGTTAACACCAGGAAAATCGCGTCCATCTGGCTCTGGAAAAAGTGCTCATTGGGGTCAAAAATCTGGCGACCAGAATCGTAGCCCTCCTTCTCAAGCCTTTCCTGTAAGCGGTCAGCCAGATCTGTCACCGCCACTTCATCGTATTCGGCGGCGGATACCAGGATCTGGTTGAAGCCCGAGTTTCCGACGAGCTTGTCGTAATAATCGCTGGTGGCGTACAATTGGAGCCAGCCGCCAAAAAGCGCTGGCTGGACCAGTTGATCGTACAGCGTACCAACCAGTTGGACCCTCGTTTCACGATCGTTCACCCGCAGGTAGATCTCCTGTCCGGGCGAGACCCCGAATGATGCTGCATCCTGGCCAACCGCCATCCATTCGTCCCGCGGCCACTCCCCATTCAGGAGCTCGAGCTTGTTCAATTCTTGATTCTCATAGTCGGCTCTGGAGGAAAGTGTGGCCTGCCGCCATTCTTCCTGCGGAGTCGAACGCCACTCAATAAACGTGCTGGCCTTGCCCTCCATCAATGCCACACCGTCTTCATCTTGCAGCACTTCCAAGTCGGCTTCACCCAGGTAGCTGGTACCCAAGATGATCATGGCTGGATTTTGAGACTGCCAGATCCTATTCATAGCAGGGATAAAAATACTGCGGGTGCCCATAAACATGCCTATGGCGCCGGCGCTCAAGCCGATAATGAAAACCACCTGCAGGGTGCGACCCTTGTTGTTCCACAAATCCCGAAATAATTTGGAGCCCAGAACGCCCATATCAGCTCAGCCCGTCCACACGCTAATAACCGGTCCAAACGGCGCCACCCACAAATTCATCCCGAGTGATCTTGCCATCGATAATCTCAACCACCCTTGGCACCCGCCTGGCCATTTCCTTATCGTGGGTGACCGCCAAAAGGGTCTTGCCCTCTTCCACGAGCTTGATAAACAGATCAAATACATCGTTGGCATTGCGGGTGTCAAGATTACCGGTGGGCTCATCGGCAACCAGCAGGTCTGGATCGTTGGCCAGGGCGCGGGCGATGGCGGCGCGCTGCTGCTGCCCGCCCGAGACCATACCGGGTAATTTATTCGCTTGATCAGCCAGCCCTACGGTTTCCAGTAAATGCATGGCCCGCTCGCGCTTCTCCCTGCGGGAATACTTCTTGGTGAAATCCATGGGCAAGATGACATTCTGCAACAAGCTCAAGGCTGGGAGCATCTGGAAGAATTGAAAGACGATACCGACGTGCTGGCCACGCCAGGCGGCCAGCTTGTTCTCGCTCATCTTTTGGATCTCTTGACCCGTGACGATGACTTTGCCACCCGTGGGACGATCAATCCCGGTGATCATATTGAGCAGGGTTGACTTTCCGTTCCCCGAGGGCCCAACGATGGTGACAAACTCCCCAGCCCGGACATCAAAGGAAATCCCTTTGAGGACGGTAACCTGCCCGCCACCGACCGGGAAGCTTTTGACCACCTCGACCACCTGGACCAGAGGGTCTTTGCCATTGACTTCGTTCATGCGCCTCACTCCATTCCACCGCGGAAGCGTTAAACGCCTTCAACCGACCAAATCAAAGACAGCTGCGGCCTGTAATTATCTTTGTCGTACCATGCGCCAACATCGACGGTTTTAACCCCCTCTATGGCCAAACCCAGCTCGACGTCGGTCCACATCTTGTTTTGCACAAAGGCTGCCATGCGCCCGAATCTGTCCTCCCTGAGCAAACGGGCAGCCGTGAGGGCGAAATTCGCTGCTCCCAACAGGTCCTGGCCATCCGGAGAACCAGTGCGCAAAAGATAGGTCAGTTGCTGAAGGAAAACTTCCTCACCCGTGACATGTCCCAGCAATCGAGCAGCTACCAGGCCGCTGCCCACCAAACTCTGCTCGTTGGAGATCCCCTCTTTGGCAGTGGCGGCCGACAAAAACTCCTTTCCATTGCTGGATGAGAGAAATTGCGCATATTTGCCAATTTTTTCTTGTTCGATCTGAGAGCCATCGCAGATCATCACGACGGCGTAGTTGGCCGGCGTTTGGTGCTTATCTTGGAGGATCAGAGAGGCTAATCTTTCAGGATCGTAGGGCACCTCCGGGATGATCACCCGGTCCGCCCCGGACAACCAGCCCATCAACAGGGTGCTGTATCCAGATTTCGCCGCAAAGGTCTCGACGACGATAATCTGCTCGCGGGAGCCTGCCAGGGCGCGCAGTTCATGTACAAACGAAACGCCGCGAGCCAGTCCGGTGCTGAAACCCAACGTATAGTCTGTTCCGAGGATATTATTGTGGATCGTTTTGGGTATGGCAATGACCGGTACTCCCTGCTGGCTAAGATAGGCAGCGTAATGGAGCATATCGTCGTCACCGATGACAATGATGGCACGATAGCCTAGTCGCTCGATTACGTCTATGATGTGTTTGGTCAAGTCCTGGGCATCTGCGCTACGATCGCGGAGGAACTCGGGTACCAGCTGTCCGGGGAACTCACGCGGGTCGAAGCGCGAGGAATGCAGAAACGAACCAGGAGTACGGTCAACCGGACGCACCATGTTTTTAGTTAATTCGATAAAGTATTCACTGTAGGTGCTTGGATCGCGCGGATTGTAATGGATGAGCCCGTCCCAACCCTTACGCACGCCGATGGGCTCGAATCCCAAATCAATGACTCGATAAACCAGGCTCTTTAAACACATATTGAGGCCGGGCACATCCCCGCCACCGGTCAAAATGGCCACTCTCTTGGTCATGCTGGCACTCCTTGTTACCTTGAATGAAATGGAAAATATCCCCGTTTTTGAGATAACTTACGGCAATTTTACAGAATTTCGAGGATTTGCACCAGTGATATTCGTCCTGTTAATAATACCCATTTGTGGATGATGTGTCATCCACCAAAAGGTGGAATCGGGGGGTGGATTAAGAGGGGTTTGGGATTTCGAGAGTACGATTCTATACGAACCCGATCAAAACCGCGGTGGCGATGCTCAAGTAAATGAGATAACCCAACGTATCCGTAAGGGTGGTCACCAGGACGGGGGACGCCAGCGCGGGATCGAGCTTCAGGGTTTGCATGCCCATGGGAACCAGGACCCCGGCGATACCGGCTGCTATCAGATTGAGTAGAGTAGCCGACCCCACCACAAACCCCAACAACGGGGTCCCTTTCCATACCAAAGCGACGATAGCGACAAGTACTCCCACCGCCAAGCCATTGGTCAAACCGATAACGGCTTCTCGAGCCAGTGACCGGATGGCATCACGCGGGTCGAGTTCGCCCAGCGCCAGCCCGCGTACGATTACGGTCAGCGTTTGGGTGCCGGCGCTACCACTAACCCCGGCAACGATCGGGAAAAAGGCAGTGATGACCGCGATCTGGGCAATTGTGCTTTCGAACAAACTGAGGACAGTCGCGGAGGCCATGGCCGTTCCCAAGTTTAAGACCAGCCAGGGTAACCGGGTTCTTAAGACGGAAGAGAGCGGCACATCCGGCGCCTGTTCTTCAGGAACACCGCCCAAGCGATAGATGTCTTCGGTGGCCTCATCTTCGAGTACTTCTACCAAATCGTCATGAGTAATGACCCCGAGCAGGTGGTGCTGGTCATCCACTACGGGCAGCGCGAGCAAGTCGTAGCGCGACATCAGGCGAGCGGCCTCTTCCTGATCGATGCCGGCTCTCACCGAGAGGACATCGGTGTCCATGATCGCCTCAATTCGGGTCGATGGCGGGCTTATAACCAATTGGCGCAGGGATACCACCCCCACCAGAGTAACCTCGTCATCAACGACGAATAGATAATAGATGGCGTCACTGTCGGGGGAAAGAACCCGCAGGTAATCAAGCGCTTCCGCGACGGTGATACCCTTGTGAAGCACTACCTCGGCGGAGGTCATCAGTCCCCCGGCGGTCTCGTCCGGGTGCTCTAAGAGAGGAAGGATGTCCTCAACATCCTCAATCCGGGATAACGCTTCGCTCACCCGCTCCGGGGCGATATCTCCCAAGAGGTCAGCAGCCTCATCAGGCTCCATGGCATCCAGAATGCGGGTCAGCTCCTCCGGTTCGAGCCTCTCAGCAACCACTGCAGCCTGCTCATCTTCCAGTTCCTCCAAAATATCCGCCGAGTCCTCCGGATCCAGCCGAGGGAGAAGCAGGTTCTGAGCATCGGGGGACAGCTCGCCAAACAGGTCGGCCTGGTCCGGAGGGCGCAGGGCCTCTACCAGTGATACAGCCTGTTTCCAATCTTCCTGGGTCAAAGCTTCCCGGACCTGTTCCAAGATGGCATCGATTTCCGCCTGGTTTATCGCCATAAAGTTCCCTTCAATTTGGTGAAAGCCCAAGGATTAACAGCGGGACTCCGCAGCACTTTTTTCCTTGATCGAATGCAAGTGCAAATATAACAGCAAAAATGCCAGCCGTGGGAGGGAAAGTTTTTCTTGACTACTGCACAGACTGCTCGTTATAATTTTATCCAACGCTAAAGAAACGAGAGGATCCGAGGAGCTTTAGCGTTCCCATCGAGGCCGAAACTTCGATCGTCTGAAATAACCCGAGACCGAGGACCACGCAACAACGTCCCGGTCTGGCATGCCGATGCCAGGAAATGGATAATGGTATTTAAGAGATTTGATCGCCGTTTATTTACGATATTGAGTATTGTCTTCGTGCAGATGGCAGGCGCGGCCATGATTCTGCCGATCCTGCCCCTGTTCGCCGAGCGCCAGTTCAAGATGCAGCCAGCTACGGTCACGCTGCTGGTATCGGCTTATTTTGCTGCCCAGTTTTTCGCGGGCCCATACCTCGGGCAGCTCTCGGACCAGTATGGTCGGGTCCCCTTGCTGGTGATCAGCCAACTGGGCTCAGCGGTCAGCTTTTTCATGCTGGCGGCAGCCGGCAACCCGGCGATGCTGTTTGCTGCCCGGATTGTGGACGGCATCACGGGAGGGAACATCATCGTAGCGCAGGCTTATATCACAGATGTGACCCCACGCGAGAAACGTACCGAGGCACTGGGATACATCTTCGCCGTGTTCGGCATCGGCTTTATTATCGGACCGGCTATGGGAGGCGTGCTATCCGCCTGGCTGGGGGCCCGAGCGCCGTTTGTGATCGCCGGAGCGGCTGCCTTGATTACCTCTGGGATGAGTTGGTGGCTGCTGGACGAAACGGTTGAGCGCCAGCCTGTGGGAGCCGGACGCACCCGGCGGATCCGGCTCAGTCCCCCCGAGGTGGCCCGAAACTTCCCCCTGGTGCTCATTTTGGTGGTGGCCTTTGTGGGTCAGTTTGGGCTGGGCATGCTGCAATCGACCTTTGCTTTGTTCAGCTCTGCGGTGCTCTTCCGGGGTTACAGCGAGCAGGCCACCAACCTGGGAGTGGGGTTGCTCCTGGCCGTGGTTGGCGTAGGCCAATTCGTCACTCAGGTAAGATTGATCGGACCTTTGAAACGGCGCTTCGGTGATGCGCGGCTGGTAATTCTGGGGACGACGATCCGCTCGGTGGGCTTCGTCATCTTTGCCCTTATCATGACGCCGTGGCTTGGAGCGATCGGAGGGCTGTTCTTCGCGGTGGGCATGGGGTTGATGATGCCGCCTCTGCAGTCCCTCGCCACGCGAACCGTGGATGAAACCATTCGAGGCGGGGTTCTGGGTTTATACCAGTCCTCGGTGAGCCTGGCAACGATCCTGAGCACGGCCATCGCAGGAGTGATTTTTTCCGTTCAGCCGACCCTGCCATACTGGATTGGGGCGGCCCTATCACTCGCCGTGCTGATTCCGGCAATCGTACTCCTGCGCCTATCTACGCAAGGGGACCTGAACTGGCGAGAAAAATTGGCGTCTACGGATTGATACTGGGGCCGCGCTATTCGACGGCGACCATCACGTTTGAAGCCTTAATCACCGCGTAGGCTTCCTTGCCCTCTGTAAGTCCCAGGTTTTCGGCGGAGGTGTTGGTGATGATCGAGACCACCTCGATGCCACCGGGCAATTCGAGGGTGACTTCCGAGTTCACCGCGCCCCTGGTGACTTGCTTAACTTTACCTTTCAACATGTTGCGTGCACTGAGCTTCATTTTTTTCCTCCTTTCAAGCTGCTACTACCGGAATCAATTCAAACGGGGTTCAGCCACCCTGGTATCGATTATACCCTCAAAGCGCGGGAGCCTCGTTCTCCGTCCGCCCAAACAGGCGGGCATCCCGCCACTTTGGCGCGCTAATCATTTTTGCCGGCCCATACTTCAAGATTCAGCC
Organism: Anaerolineales bacterium; assembly: GCA_035643335.1. Lineage (GTDB taxonomy): Bacteria > Chloroflexota > Anaerolineae > Anaerolineales > UBA4823 > DASQQR01. The sequence goes on along the minus strand of DASQQR010000297.1, from coordinate 436 downwards.
CCATGATGCGGTAAGGGCGGGCGACACCCGGGAATAAATATTCATCCAGCAGGACCACCCAGCCGCGCTTGTGGTACAGATGATATGCCACGGTCTCAGCCGCCAGGGTCGACAGGACCGCCCTTTGGTACGGCAGTCCCTTCAGCAAGTGATCGTGCAACCTGCCGCCAATCCCCTTGCCTTGATATTTTGGTCTGACCGCGATCTCCGCCAGCTGGAAGCTATCGGAGAGCCACGCCTCAGCCATTTCAGGCTTCAACGCCCTCGCAACGCTGTCATTCCACCACTGCCCGGTCCGAGCGGTATATCCATAGGCGAATCCCAGGAGGCGATCCGAATCATTTTCAATGGCGGCCACGAATCGAAATCCGTCGCTGCGCGTATGTCCGGGAAAGGACTGCTCAAAGGCGACCACCTCCCCTTCGCTCTTGCGGTA
>DASQQR010000296.1:0-3706 GCA_035643335.1 Anaerolineales bacterium | reverse complement strand
GACCGGCGCGCCAGGATGTTGAATTTCATCCTTTTGTCCACCTTGTTGATGTGGACCGTTTTAGGCATCGCTGTGCGGATCCTGCACGCTGATCATTCCCAACCATTGCTCATGATCGGCGCCATCATGGCGTGGGAATTGGTCATGCTTGTTTTGATGCGCGCGGGACGGGTCGGCCTGGCCTGCTACCTGCTGACCTTTGGGCTGGGTGCGTTCATGCTCATTTCCACTTTCCTCTTCGGCGGCGTCCGACAGGTGAGCTACAGCGCTTATATGCTGGTTATTCTCACAGGAGGCCTGCTTTTAGGCAGGCGAGTGGTCGTAACGCTGGCATCCACCGGGGTGGCCGGGGGGTTGCTTATCCTCATCGCGGAAACCCGAAATCTTTTGCCACCCTACGACCCGGCCGGCGCGCCAGTCGCCTGGGCAGCGGTATCGATCAGTTTTATTTGGGCATCTTTGGTGATCTACTTTGCCCTGCGGAGCGCGGATGACGCGATTGAGCAGGCCAATAAAGGCCTCACCGAACGCAATGATGCGGAAAAGAGACTGGAGCACTATACTGAACGCCTGGAAGTGCTGCGTGAAATGGATCAAGCCATCCTGGCGGCTCAATCCCCTGGAGCAATCGCGCAGGCATCTATAGCTCACATCCGTAGATTGATCCCCTGCCAGCGGGCGAGTGTCACGCTTTTCAACTTTGAGAGCGAAGAAGCCATCGTGCTGGCCAGCAACTTGGACGGGAGTACCCGGTTGGGGGAGGGGATGCGATTATCATTTGAAGCATTCTTCAGCCTTCCGGAACTGCTGAAAGGAAGAGATTGTCTGATCGCGGATCTCGCGGCGATACCCGACGGATCTTTCTCAAAGCAACAGCTCATGGCTGAGGGTATGCGTTCCATTCTCAACGTACCGCTCAACTCGCGGGGCGAACTGATTGGCTCTCTCAACCTGGGCCACACCAGTCCCAATGCTTTTGACGCAGGGCACGTCGAAGTGGCCCAAGAGCTGGCCAACTCCCTGGCAGTCGCCTTACAAAACGCGCGACTCTTACAGGAAAGCCAGCACCAAGCCCAGGAACTTGCTGGTCTATACGAAACCTCCCTGGCCATTACCAGCGTGCTGGAGACTGGAGCACTGCTGGAACGGCTATATAAACAGGTAGAGCAGATGCTCTCACCAGACACCTTTGTGGCTGTTTTATGCAACCCGGGCGATCAGGATGTGCGGGTCGCTCTGGTTGTAGAGGAGGACGAGCGACTGCACGAATACGATAACATGCGGCTGCCCCTGGAGGACGGAGGGCTAACCGGGTGGGTGCTGAGCAACCGATCTGTATTGCTGGTGGGAGATATGGAGCGCGACCCGCTGCCGGTGCAACCCAAGCACGGTAGCCGGCCGGCGCGCGCCTGGCTGGGTGTGCCGCTTATCGCCCGGGACCAGCTGGTGGGCGCTATCTCCGTGCAGTCTTTTCAGCCTCACGCCTTTGACGACCATCACCAACGCTTTCTGGAATCGCTGGCCGCCCAGGTGGCGATCACCGTGGAGAACGCCCGCCTTTTCGAGGCCGAACGCCAGCGCAGCAAAGAAATGGCGGCCGTCTCTCTGGTTAGTTCTGCTCTGCGCAACGTCCAGACCCGCGCCGAGATGCTGCCAATCATCCTTGATCAAGTGTTGAAACTCATGGACGCTCAAGGCGCAGCTATAGCAGTGCATGACCCCTTGGGCGAGAATCTGGTAGTGGAGTTCGCCAGCGGGATTTGGGCACATTGGAAGGGCAAAGCGATTGGCCTGGAGGAAGCCGTTTTCGGGCAGGTGCTCGTTGATAGCCAACCTTGCTTCAGAAGCGCGGCTTCTTCCGAACATGACCAGCTGGCATCCAGTCCGGGAAATGAGCCAGCACCTAGCGCCTCCGTTCCCTTGATCGCTCAGGATAGGACCATCGGTATGTTATACATCGGCAGGCAGAAAGCCGTCTCCACCGACGAAATCAAATTACTGACGGCTATCGCCGACATTGCGGCCAGTGCTATCCAGCGAGCAACGTTTCACGAGCAGACCACCCATCGTTTGCAACAGGTCCAGGCTTTGCACGCCATCGATCAGGCGATCACTTCCAGTGTGGACTTGCGGTTAACTCTCAAGACTGTTTTAGAGCAGGTGATGAGCCAATTGCAAGTAGACGCAGCTGGGATCTTGCTCCTCGATCAGAGTGCCAGGGTATTGGAATTCGCGGCGCGCCTCGGCTTTAACACGGGAGCGCTGCGGCACACACACCTGAATATCGGGGAAAGCTACGCCGGCCGAGCCGCCCTGGAGCGGCGCATCATTCACATACCCGATCTCAGCGAAAAACCGGGTGATTTCAGCCGGGCAGTGCTCCTGGCAGGAGAAGGATTTGTCACTTACTACGCGGTCCCCCTGGTCGCCAAGGGACAGGTCAAGGGAGTCCTGGAGCTCTTCCAACGGGCCTCTTTTGAGCCGGATCCGGATTGGCAAGACTTCCTTGAATCCCTGGCCACCCAGGCAGCCATCGCCATCGATAACGCTCAGCTCTTCGCCGACCTTCAGCGCTCTAACCAGGAGTTGGCTCTGGCGTACGATACCACTTTGGAGGGCTGGTCTCGGGCACTAGAACTGCGCGATCAGGAGACAGAAGGCCATACCAGCCGGGTAACCGACCTCACCCTACGGCTATCGCGGACGATGGGAATGAGCGAGGCGGAGCTGGTTCAAGTGCGGCGCGGCGCCCTATTGCACGATATTGGCAAGATGGGCATCCCCGACAGCATCCTGCTCAAAGACAGCCCACTCTCGGCCGAGGAATGGGCGGTCATGCGCCGACACCCGATCTACGCCCATGAATTACTTTCCCCTGTGCCTTTTCTTAAATCAGCCCTGGATATCCCCTATTGCCACCACGAAAAGTGGGACGGTAGCGGTTACCCGCAAGGTCTGATAGGTGAGCAAATCCCCCTGGCGGCGCGGATATTCGCCATCGTGGACGTATGGGATGCCTTGAATTCTGACCGGCCCTACCGGCCGGCCTGGCCCAAGGACAAAGCCGTGCGTTACATTCGTTCGCAGGCGGGCACGCATTTCGATCCCAGAATTGTGGACGTATTCTTGGGGACGATTCAAGAGGAGTTAAGGTAGAGCGATAGCTGGCTGTAATTCCTGCCAGCTGCTGCCGCCATCCTCAGTTTTCACCAGGGCGATCTGCCCGTCTGCGCGGGCGACCGCCCAGCCCAGCTGTTCATCCACAAAGTCGAACTGACCATCCCAGTTCACAGATCCGACCTGGTTCCAGGTCTGGCCGCCATCCGCGGTCTGGTAAATATCCCGGCCCAGGGCCCAACCTACCTCAGGGCTGATGAAAAGCAGGGACTGTCCAGGGAATGAGTTTACACTCCAATTCGTTCCCCCATCCGTTGTCCGGTAAAGGTAATAAGCCGTGGTGGAGAGCTGAAAGTTATCACACTGCACCTCAAGAATAACGTTATCAGGAGGCACAAACAGCGGATCGTAGGTGCCACAGCCGAGAAAAGGCAGGCTAAAAAAATCTGCGGGGGCATTCGCAGGCACCGGTATCTCTTGCGAAGTCCAGGTGCGGCCGCCGTCCCCGGTTGTATAAAGAAACACGCCTGGCGCCACGGCGTGGCAGTCGCCCGTCAACCAACCCATTTGGGCATTCGCGAAGACTATT
>DASQQR010000295.1:0-9266 GCA_035643335.1 Anaerolineales bacterium | reverse complement strand
TTATTGTTATTGAGGATCAGCGCTCGTTCGGCGCTCTCCAAGGCATCGTTGTAGTTGCCAGTGAAGACCTGGATCTGAGCTAAAGTGATATACAAGGAGGGGTTGTCCGGATTCGCCAGTATCGCCTGTTTATAGGCCTCGATCGCCTGCACCAGCTTGCCGTCCGCATACAGTGCCTCGGCTTCGTTGATGTATGATTCGGGGTTGCGAGTCGGGGTTAGGGTAGGTATAAACAATGGGGGTGTAGCCGGAACCACAACTTGATTGACATACAGCGCCGCTCCAATCAGGATCAGAAGCAGCAGGATTCGCCAGGGACTCGAAGGTCGCCTGTGCTTGCGCTTCATATTCCACCTGCTGCCCTTCAAATACATAACTTGATCTTACCATCCTCGCCGAAAGCCTGCAAGATGCCGCGGAGCGGGGCGGCTCCTCTTCAATCTGGAGGACCTCTACTTGCCAATCCTTAATCTTGAGGCTAGAATGAGACCATGCGATTTGATGTTTTTAGCCTCTTCCCCGAGGTCTTTGAGCCTTATTTGCAGGCCAGCATACTTCAGAGAGCGCGCCAGCGTGGCCTTGTGGAGGTGCATTTGCACAATATTCGCGATTGGACCACAGATAAGCATCATATCACTGACGACGAACCTTATGGTGGCGGGGGCGGCATGGTGATGAAGCCCGGGCCTTTGTTCGCTGCGGTAGAAGGCGTGCTGGGCTCTCCGCCCCTTTGCCCGGTGATCCTGCTCACACCTCAAGGGCGCCTGTTCACCCAGTCGGTGGCCGGCCAGCTGGCTTCGGGAGAATTAGGGACTCACAGCGGCGCGCCTCGTCTGGCTCTGCTGTGCGGCCGCTACGAGGGGGTGGACGAGCGCGTCCGCCAGTACCTGGTGACGGACGAAATATCCATCGGGGATTACGTCCTCACTGGCGGGGAAGTGCCCGCCATGGTGCTTATTGACGCCATTACGCGCTTGCTCCCCGGTGCTCTGGGTGACCCCAGCGGAGCATGGCAAGACTCGCACGCCCACGGGCTGCTCGAGCACCCCCACTACACTCGCCCACCTGAGTTTCGAGGCTGGGCTGTGCCCGAGGTGCTTCTCTCCGGCGACCACGCCCGCATTGCCCGCTGGCGGCGTCAGCAGGCCCTGCGCCGCACCTGGGAACGCCGCCCAGAGCTCTTGGCCAAAGCCTCCCTCACCGAAGAAGATCGCCAATTCCTTGAAAAATTAAGAGCCAAAAATGAAGAGGAGGGTTGAAACCAACCTCACATTCAGCCTTGCAACCTCGACATTGGATCCCCTTACGCATCGCGCATTACTCCTCACGTTCCGGAGCTTCCCATGCCCAACCGCTTCCCCTACGCCAAAACCTTCATCCTGGGCTTCGGTTTCTTAGGTATCAGCCTGATTTGGCCGATCTTTAATAATTTTGTCCCGGTCTTCCTGAAGGAAAATTTCGCCCTTTCTGCTGGCACGATCGGGTTCATAATGACCTGGGACAACTACCTGAACATGTTCGTCCAACCCGTCGTAGGAGAACGCTCTGACCGCACTCGCACCCGGATTGGCCGCCGCAAGCCCTGGATGCTCGTCGGGGCGCCGCTGGCCGCGGTCTTCTTCGTCGCTGTGCCTGTGATGCGTTCCGCAGTGGGTATCATGTTTGCTATCCTCTTCACCAACATTGCCATGGCTCTCTTCCGTGCTCCTACCATTGCTCTGCTGGGAGATCTCTTTCCAGCGCGACAACGCAGCACGGCCAACGGCGTCATCAATTTGATGGGTGGTCTGGGGGCTATCTCCGCCTTGGTCCTTGGGGGCGCCTTATATCAAACCGGCCGTATTGCCCCCTTTGTCTTTGGCAGTGTTGTATTGTTGGCTGCCATCGGCGTTGTTTTGCTCTTCGTCCATGAACCGCAAGTTCCTCAAGAGGTCGAGCGTCAGGCTGCTGGAAAGGGTTTCATGGACAATCTCAACCAGGTGCTCACGGCTTCCGATCGCTCGGGGCTATGGATTTTGCTGGCGATATTGTGCTGGTTCATGGGCTACAATGCTTTGGAAACCTGGATTTCGTCCTTCGGGAAATTCTCCTTAGGCATCGATGAGGGCCGCATGGCGATCCTCACCTCCGGGTTGGCCTTAATGTTCGTGGCCTTTGCCGTTCCCAGTGGCTTGTTGGCGACACGCTTTGGCCGCAAGCGAATCATCCTAATCGGGATCGCCGGCCTGCTCCTGCTCTTTTTATACGGGCTCGCTGTGAGTAATGAGATCATGCTCATTGCCTTGCTCGTGCCCGCCGGTTGCTTTTGGGCTCTGATCAATGTCAACTCGCTTCCCATGGTGTACGACGTCGGTGAGGATAACCAAATCGGTGCTTTTACCGGGTTGTATTACTTCGCGTCCAACATCGCCGCAGTCGCCGGCCCGCAGGCGGTAGGTCTCTTGATCCAGTTCACCGGGGACAACTACCGGGTTATGTTTGTTTTTTCCGCTGCATTTATGCTCTTGGCTGGGGTGATCATGTCACGTGTTCGCGAAGCCGAGCCCATGCCGGAGCCTGCCCCCCAGCCCTCCCCTTAGTGTGATTTCCTGCTGCCTCTGGCCCGCTCGCGCTCTGGCCTCGAAATATCCGTGTCCAATGCTTCAAGCACATGCTCCAAGACCATGCGAAACGTAAAATTCAAGCCTGAGGATCTCGTTTTGTGGCAAGACGGTGACTTGCTGGTTATTGACAAGCCTGCTGGATTATTGGTGCTGCCAGACGGGTACGACTCCCAATCTCCCCACTTGGTGAGTGTGCTCACACCTAGATATGGGAGCCTCTGGATCGTTCATCGCCTGGATCGCCACACCAGTGGTATTGTAATCATCGCGCGCAACCCGCAAGCCCACCAGGCGCTCAACATCCAATTCGAGAAGCGCCGGGTACACAAGGTTTACCATGCCCTGGTGGCTGGATCCCCGCATTGGGACCAGCAAATTGTAAAGTTGCCCCTCAGAGCCGACGGTGACCGCCGGCACCGGACGGTGGTTGACACGCGCAACGGGAAAAATGCCGTGACTGTATTGCGTCTCTTGGAACGTTACTGGCATTATTGCCTGGTCGAGGCCATCCCCAGAACCGGGCGCACCCACCAGATTCGCGTCCACCTGGCAGCCACGAAGGCGCCCATCGCTGCGGATGAGTTGTACGGCGACGGGCAAGCCGTATTCCTCTCTCAAATCAAGCCCGATTATCGCCCGAGCGCGACCAAACCGGAACGTCCCCTGCTCAGTCGTCTGGCCTTGCATGCCCGGGCCTTGTCCTTTGACCACCCCGTCACGGGCAAAACATGTGAATTTCAGGCGCCCTACCCGAAAGATTTTTCCATCACCCTGCGCTACCTGCGCAAATATTCTCAATAAATGGATTTCTTCTTCCTTACGCTTTACGAATTACATATTACGATTTCCATATGTTAAAACTCTGTTAGATCGCTCCTCTCAAAAACCCGTTTTCTTGACGTTATCATGCCCACGTGGTATCATCGTATTTGAGTTATTAGCACTCTCGTTACGAGAGTGCTAAAACGTAAAGGACCAAAATGACAAGCCTCAGCGAACGCCAAAAATTGATCCTTGCCCTGGTGATCCGAGATTACATCGAAACCGCCCAGCCGGTGGGATCACAGCGTTTGGTGGATAAGTATGGGTTGGAGTTCAGTTCCGCTACGGTGCGCAATGAAATGGCCGCGCTAACCGACGCTGGCTACCTGCGCCAACCCCATACCTCCGCCGGTCGTGAGCCCACGGAGGACGGCTATCGTTATTTCGTCCGGCAGCTCATGGGGCACACTGACTTGCCGGATACCACCAAGCGTATGATCACCCACCAGTTCTATCAGGCCCGCCAGGACATAGATCAATGGATGCGCCTGGCAGCCTCGATTTTGGCTCACCAATCTCAGGCCGCCTCGTTGGTAACTGCTCCGCATCCCGAACAGGGTCACTTCAAGCACCTTGAGCTGGTTTCGACCTTTGCCCGCCAGGTGCTCATGGTTCTGGTGCTCGCCGGTGGCGAGGTTCGCCAGCAGATGCTCGTACTTGCCGAGCCGGTTTCTCAAGGACAGTTGAGCTCCGTTGCTGATAAAATAAACCAGCGTTGCCAGGGAATGGATGCCGAGGGAATATCCGCTCTGCTCCCTCAAATGGACGCGCTTGGACAGGACGTCCTCAAACTCACCATTGAAGAGCTGGATCGCTCCTCTGCGGTTCTGGGTGGAGAAGTTTATCGTGATGGCTTGACCAACGTGCTCGGAGAACCAGAGTTCTCCGAGGTTGATATGGCTCGCCGAGCACTGCGCGTTCTCGAGGAGCGTTCGCTTCTGGAGGACTTGCTCTCCCGGACGATTTTGACCTCCGGTATTGGTGGTGTCCAGGTGTTGATTGGTGGCGAAGGCACTTGGGAAGACCTGCGCCACTGCTCGATGGTGCTGGCACGTTATGGAGCGCCTGGTTTAGCGACCGGCGCCTTGGGTGTGCTTGGACCCATCCGCATGGCGTACGGGCGAACAATTTCCACTGTTCGCTTTGTGGCGGGCCTACTCAGTGACCTTGTGGTGGAGATGCACCTGGAATGAAGTTTGCAACAGGAATGTGGTTTGAATAAATGTTTATCGCCCCCGCGATAAGAGGCTATTCTTTACCAAAAAAATATCCATTCGGAGGAAAATAAAACGACGAATGAACCAGGAAAGAGAAAAAGAAAAAGAGATTAATAACCAACCAGAACCCGTAGAAGCAGAAATTGTTGAAGGAGAAATCGTAGAAGAAGAGGTTGAGGAGCAGCCCGAGATTGAAGAGTTAGAAGATCTCGGCGGCCAGGTTCAAGCCAATATTGATGAATTGCAGAAAGAGTTGGACGAAATTCGCCTCAAATCGGAAGAATATCTGGAAGGCTGGCAACGTGCACGCGCAGAGTTTGCTAATTTCAGGAAGCGGATGGACCGTGAGCGTGAACAAACTCACCAGATCGCTGCCGGTAATATCATCCGGCGTTATCTTGAAGTCGTTGATGACCTTGAGCGAGCCATTAAAAACCGGCCAAAGGAGGGGGAAGGGGCTGTCTGGGCTGGAGGAATTGAACTGATTTGTCGTAAGTTTTTAAAGATTTTAGAATCCGAGGGCGTAAAGCCCATGGAAGCTGAGGGTGAACTGTTCGACCCTAACTTGCATGAGGCGATCTCCCACGAGGATAGTCCGGATCATGAGAGCGGTCAAATCATCGAGGTCGTTCAACCGGGATATTTGCTCGGGGATCGCGTTTTGCGCCCGGCACTGGTTCGCGTGGCTAAGTAATTCGCTCGTTCTGGCATTATTCTGAATTTGGAGGAATTATTCATGGCAAAGATAATTGGTATTGATTTGGGGACCACCAACTCCGTAGTGGCGATCATGGAAGGCGGCGAGCCAACGGTGATCCCTTCCGCAGAAGGAGAACGCCTGGTCCCATCGGTTGTGGCTGTAAACAAGAATCACGAGCGCCTGATCGGCCGGGTCGCCCGCAACCAGGCGGTCATCAACCCTGAGAACACCATATTTTCAATAAAGCGTTTTATGGGGCGGAAGTTCAATGACCCTGAAGTAAAGCGGGCTGTCTCGCGCATCCCCTATAAGGTCGCAGAGGCCCCCAACGGAGATGTGCGCGTCATTTTGGATGAAAAAGAGTATTCTCCGCCCGAGATTTCGGCCATGATACTTGGCAAGCTCAAGGCTGACGCCGAGGCCTACCTGGGCGAAAGCGTATCCCAGGCGGTGATCACTGTCCCAGCTTATTTCAACGATGCCCAGCGTAATGCCACCAAAGATGCTGGCAAGATCGCCGGTCTGGAAGTGTTGCGTATCATCAATGAGCCTACTGCTTCTTCCCTGGCTTATGGTCTGGACAAGAAATCCGATGAGGTGATTGCCGTTTACGACTTGGGCGGCGGTACTTTTGATATTTCTATCCTGGACGTCGGCGAAGGCGTCTTCCAGGTTCGCTCCACCAGCGGTGATACCTTCCTCGGCGGTGACGATTTCGATCAGCGCATCATCGACTATATTGCCGATGAATTTCAAAAATCTAATGGCATCGATTTGCGTAAAGATCGCCAGGCCCTTCAGCGCCTGAAAGAAGCTTCTGAAAAAGCCAAGATCGAGCTCTCCACTTTGATGCAGACCGAAATCAACTTGCCTTATATCACCGCCGATGCCAGCGGGCCTAAGCACTTGGTCATGACCCTCACTCGTGCTAAGCTCGAACAACTTACTGCGGATCTGGTCGAGCGCTCATTGGGACCTGTACGCCAGGCGCTCAAAGACGCCGACCTCCAACCCGCGAAGATCAAAGAGGTGGTGTTGGTTGGTGGTATGACCCGCATGCCCGCGGTGCAGGAAGCCGTGCGTAAGTTGTTTGACAAAGATCCCCACAAAGGTGTAAATCCGGATGAGGTCGTAGCCATTGGTGCGGCCATTCAAGCGGGTGTCTTGGGCGGAGATGTCAAAGATATCTTGTTGCTCGATGTTACACCACTGACTCTATCGGTGGAAACTCTTGGAGGTGTTGCCAGCTCCATGATCGAGCGCAACACGACCATCCCCACGCGCAAGAGCCAGATCTTCTCCACTGCCAGTGACAGCCAGTCTCAGGTCGAAATTCACGTGCTCCAGGGCGAGCGTCCCATGGCAACCGATAACAAATCTCTGGGCAAGTTCATCCTGGATGGAATCCCCCCTGCCCCTCGGGGTGTGCCTCAAATCGAGGTGACCTTTGATATTGACGCTAACGGCATCCTCAACGTCACCGCAAAAGATAAGGCTACCGGGCGCAGCCAGAACATCACCATCACCGCATCTTCCGGTTTAAGCGATGCCGAGGTCGAGCGCATGCGCAAGGAAGCTGAGGCCCATGCCGAGGAGGACCTGCGTCACAAAGAATTGGTGGAAGCCCGTAACCTGGCCGACAACGCGGTCTACACTGCCGAAAAAACCCTCCGTGACCTGGGAGACAAGATCCCGGCGGATTTGAAGAGCAAGGTAGAGGACAATGTCGCCAATGTGCGCAAGGTAATGGATAGCAATGATCCTGACGCCATACGCAAAGCTACCGATGAACTCATGCAAGTCGTCCAGCAGCTCGGAGCCGCTGCTTACCAGCAACCCGGTGGCCCGCAGGCCGGTGCAGGCGAGGCGGATCAGGGGCCCCAACCGAGCTCGGGTGAGGATGGCGATGAAGGTGGTGAAGACGTTGTCGAAGGTGAATTCCGCAACGTTTAGGCTCCTGGTTTGGAAATTAGAGCGTGTTTAGTGAAGGTATGACAGACCGCGATTATTATGATGTCCTGGGTGTGCCCCGCAATGCCTCCAATGAAGATCTGAAGAAAGCCTTCCGTCGCTTGGCGCGCCAGTATCACCCGGACGTAAATGACTCACCAGATTCTGAAGAGCGCTTTAAGGAGATCAACGAAGCCTATGCGGTGCTTTCCGATGCCGAGAAGCGCGCCGCTTATGACCGTTTCGGTCACGCTGGTGTGCGCGGTGCCGGCGGCGTGCCCGACTTTAACGTTGATTTTTCGGATTTCGCCGATATTTTCGGAGAGTTCTTCGGATTTGGCAGGACTTCCCGCCGGGCGCGTAATGTGCCTCGCCGGGGAGCCGACTTGCAGTATCGCGTTGATTTGACATTTGAAGAAGCTGTTTTTGGTGTCGAGAAAGAGATCGAGATCACCCGTGATGAAGTCTGCGAGACCTGTAATGGCACAGGTGCCGAGCCAGGCACCTCGCCAGTTCGCTGCGCCACCTGCGGTGGGCGCGGGGAAGTGCGCCAGGCGCGCCAGACCATCCTGGGTTCCATGGTGCAGGTGACCACCTGCCCAACCTGCAACGGCACGGGCGAGACGATTGATACCCCTTGCCATACCTGCAATGGGCGCGGCCTGCAGCGCCGTATCCGCCGAAAGGCCGTCTCCATTCCCGCTGGTGTGGATAGCGGTAACCAGATCCGTATGGCTGGGGAAGGTCAGCCTGGGGTCAACGGGGGACCGCACGGCAATTTGTACCTGAGCATCAATGTTAAACCCCATAAATACTTCCGCCGGCGAAAGAACGACATCTTGCTCGACCTGGACATCAATGTTGCCCAGGCTGCTCTGGGCGCTGAGGTGGAAATCCCCACCGTGGACGGGCCCGAGAAATTGAGAATTCCATCTGGTACCCAGCCCGGCAAAGTATTGCACCTGCGCAACAAGGGTGTGCCGCATTTGCGCAGCAACGGCCGCGGGGACCAGCTCGTGGTGATTAATGTGGTTACGCCTACCCGGCTGAATGCCGAGCAGCAGGAGCTGTTCAAAAAGCTGGCCGAGACTCTCGGCAGTGAAGTCCGCCCTCAGGAACGCAGTTTCCTGGATTGGCTGAAAGACACACTGGGTGGATAGTGAATCCTGGCTCCAGGTCTCGCTCACCGTAGATGGTGAAATGGCTGAGGCCGTGGCCGAAGTGCTGGCCCGCTTTGCGCCCGGTGGCGTGGCGCTCGAAACCACCCAAATCCTCCCTGACCCTGAAGGAGAAGGCCGCCCCGCGGGTCCCCTGCGCGTTTGTGCCTATCTGCCGGTCGACGAAAACATAGAAGAGACCCGCCAGCGTTTGAAGGAATCGCTGTGGTACCTTGGACGCATCCGGCCCTTGCCCGAACCACAGTTTGAGCTCCTGGCGGTAACCAGTTGGATCGAGGCCTGGCGAGAACATTATCGTCCGCTGGCTGTTGGCCAGCGCTTGCAGATCGTCCCAGCCTGGCTCGAGCCTCCCAACTCTCAGCGCCTGAGCGTGCGCATTGAACCAGGCATGGCTTTCGGTACCGGGACCCATCCAACCACCCAGATGTGCCTTGAGGCCATTGAAGAATTCTTCCGAAGTAAGGTGCACCAACAATCACTCACCGCAATTGATATCGGTTGTGGTTCTGGCATCCTTTCCATTGCCGCCCTAAAATTGGGAGCCGAGCATGTCTTGGGCGTTGATATTGACCCTGAGGCCCTTGAATCCGCTCGCCAAAACGCCGAGTTAAATGGCGTCTCTGCCGCTCTCGAGCTCCGCCAGGGTTCGGTCACTGAAGTTCGTGAGGGGGCTTTCTCGCTTCAAAAAGCGCCCTTGGTGCTTGCTAACCTGCTCGCCCCGATCATCCTGCGGTTGTTAGCCGAGGGCTTGGGCGAATTGCTATCTCCAGGCGGAACGTTGGTGCTCTCCGGGATT
>DASQQR010000294.1:0-3557 GCA_035643335.1 Anaerolineales bacterium | reverse complement strand
GCCGCTCGCCGACCAACGCCTCCAGCTGTCGCCGCAGCCCCCAAAAACCGGCCTCGATGTCCAGCATAGCCATGCGCGCCCCGCCGAAACAGAGCACGCCGGGCTCCTCCCTGGTAAGTAAATCTTCAGACCAATCCATTCCAGTAAACTTGCCAGATCCTTGCCTTCTCGGACGAATACCCTCTATATCTTACCAAAACCGGAGCTCCCAGGGCTACTTCCATGTCAAATCCAATCGGGCAACTCTTTCCAGTCTAGCTCCCGAGAGTTTCGTGCGTCATTCTTCGATCGCATACCCGCGCTCTTGAATATCCTCGCAGAGACCATATCCGCTCTCCATCAGCTCTTTCAACCGCTGGGCGAAGCGCGCTGCCGGAGCACCGTCAATCACGTCGTGATCGAAGCTGATGGTGACGCTCAAGTATTCACGGATGGCTATTTCACGACCAACCACACCCGGTTTCTCCCCGATACCACCCAGCGTGATCTGGAGTGTGTGGTTTGGAACGGGAATCCCCCAGAAACCTCCGCTTGCGAACATCCCCACCCCCGTCATCAATATCGTGCCCGCATATTCCTTCACCCAATGCGGGTTCTTGGAGATCAGCGAAAGGAACCAGCGCCTGACCACACCGGGCAGCAGTACGAACCGGTCGACGAACTGCGATTCTCGACTCCCCTCGTGTTTGGCCTGGAACGCCCGCATTTCATCATGCAAGTTCCGAAAGCTCTTCTTGTTAGCGGCTCTGATGATATGGGGCCGGATGGTCTTCACGCCATCCACCTCAACCTCGAACAGCGTATTGACATCCACCTCCTCAAAAATGATCAGTTGGCCTCGCCAGTCCCGGTAGGCGTGCATGGTTTTGTTCATATCGACCGCTCGCCCCAGGCAGGCGATTACAAAGGCCGTAAATGAGAGCGATTCCCCGGTGCGTTCCTTATGATCGCGAATGGCCTGCCGTGCCCAGGTGACATCCACTTCAAATAAGCCGTGCACGATATGTCTTTGGCGCCCCAAACGCCCACCATCCACCATCAGGCGCCGTGTCTTCGGAAAGCGCAGGGTCTGGTATAGGTCGTGGTTTTCGCTCATCGCTTATGCTCCCAAATACTTCCTGATGATTCTGACTGCATTGCCCACGCCATCCTCGCACCGGATTGCTTCGCCGAGCGCGGTAGCGCGTTGCTTGATCCGCGCATCCGTTACTGTTGCCTGGATCGCAGCGGCCAACTTATCAGCCGTCAGCCCTTTGTGCGGAATGGGATCCGGCCCAACCCCGAGAGCCTTAACCCGTTTTCCCCAGAAAGGCTGATCCACAATGAATGGCACGATCACCGCTGGCACGCCAGCGCGCAAACCCTCGGCCGTCGTCCCTGCGCCGCCGTGATGCACCACGGCTGCCATACGGGGAAATAGCCAGCTGTGCGGCACCGAGTCCACGACGAACACATCCTCCGGCGTCGAGACAGCCCGCATGCCGCCCCAGCCAGTTAGCAGCAACCCCCGTTGCCGGGTCTTCGCCAGAGCCTCCAAGACCAGCGCCGCGAATCGCTCCGGATCGCGCCCTCCCATACTGCCAAACCCCACGTATACTGGTGGTTCTCCCCCCGTCAGGAATGCCTCCAGTTCAGGCGAAGGCTGCCATCCGGCGGGTGCATCCGGGAGCCAGTAACCGGTAATGTGTACGCTTTCGGGCCAGTCCTTGGGATGAGGGATAACTGTCGGGCTATATGCGCCCAAGAGTGGCGTTGAGCTCAGGATACGATAGAAACTGCCGCCGGTATAGGGTTTCAACCCAAAGCGGCTTCGAAATTCGTTCACGAAAGGACGGTACCATTGCCAGATCACCTGCAGCATAGCCAGACCAGCAAGGCGGTTAGGAAGCCCCCCGAGATCCCTTTGCAGCGGCCAGCCTGGAGCCGGGAATGCGCGGGTTGGCAGCAAAGGGGTTGGTTCAACGTGGATCAGCGGGATCCCGCAGATCTCCGCAATCGATTTGGCGAAGGGGGCAAATACAGCCAAAGCGACCAGCGCATCCGCATCGCGACACGCCTCCAGGGCATCTTCCGCCATGTGCAAGGCGACTGGCCCGAGCATCGTTCTCATGGCGCGGATCGACCTCAGGGGGTTGGCGCTGCCCGACTCCATGAAACCCCGCCCTGTGTCGCTCGCCATGATTTGCTGGACGTCCCCACGCAGTGGGTGAAAGTGCAGATCGTGTCCCTGAACGAAATTGGCAAAGTTCTCGGGGGCAGCCAACAGAACGTTAAAACCTGCTCGCTGCAATCCTCTACCTAGCAGAACACATGGCTGAATATCGCCCCGGGAACCGGCCGCGAAAATCGTGATGCGCATGCCGATTCAAGCCTTCTGGATTTCTTGGTTTTGGCGAATCGCTACCTCTATCTCGGGCAGACCGCCTCCGCTCTCGATCAGGTCAATAAGCCGTTCAACGAAGCGCGCCGCAGGTGCGCCATCGACCACGTCGTGGTCAAACGCCACCGTCAGGTTCAGGATCTCGCGCGGCTCGATCCGGTCTCCCACAATGGCGGGCTTGCGAGAGATGCTGCCCACCACTAAGTCCAGTGTATGCCCGTTGGGAGCCACACCCCAGCCGCTATGCTCGCCAAACATGCCCACAGCGGTGATACCCACCGTGCCTCCTTTGGCAGCCAGACCGGCCGGATCATGCCGCATGTAGAGTCGGATGAGAGAGATGAACAATCTGGGTAGCGGCCAGGGCAACAGCATCAGACGTTGCATCAAGGGCGGGACCCCCTTGCCGGGAGGCACCGGCCGGACCTGCACATCCCGGATTTCCCGATTGATTTCCATGTAAGACTTGCGATCGGCTGCCCGCACGACATGACCCATTGGGACGCGGGTCTCGCCCATCTGGCGCTCAATCATGATGAGCACATCTACATCATCGAATACGACGAGCTGCTTACGCCCTTTCAGATAAGCATGCACCAATTTGTCCTCGTCCACGGCGCGGGCCAGGCAATAGACCAGGTAGCCGGTGAAAGATAGTTCCTCTTCTGACCGGGCTTCATATTCTCTGATCAGCCTGCGGGGGGCCGTGACATCCACCTCGAGCAGACCGTAGATCCAGTGCCTCCACCAGATGATGTCAATAAAGTTGGGTGTGTCGCGCCGAGCCGCCGGCATGTCTATGATTTTATAGGGACTGGGTTTCCGGTCCACGCAAATCCTCCTTTTCATTCACTGCTTTTGCGCCTGGTCAGCCGACCCAGGCAAAAATGCCAGATTCTGCGAAATTGCCTTGTATGTCCCCCGCATACCTGCTCAAGGCAGGCCTGAACGGTGTTTATTCCAGAAACCATTCTTTGATCCACATCTGCTCATTTAAATCTTCCAAAATAAACGGGTCGCGCAGGATGATCTCTGTGGCATGTTGAAGGCTCGGAGCAGCAAAAGAAATCAATCCACCCGTTCGGTCTCCAAACGGACCCCCCATATATCCTTTCACGTTGGCCTTTCTCCAATATTCCACGTGAGCTGGGACGATCTGCAGGATCCTTTCCGGGTC
>DASQQR010000293.1:0-12562 GCA_035643335.1 Anaerolineales bacterium | reverse complement strand
TAAAGCTGGGCGGCTTCCAGGAATTCGCCATGTTCGATCAGCCACAAGGCTGAGGGGATGTCATTATGCGCCGGGCAGGCCTGGACACAAGGAGCCGGATCGGGACACTGGATGCAGCGGGAAGCCTCCAGCATAGCCAGCTCAAGTTCCATGGGGACGACCACGTCTTCGAAATCGCCGATCCGCTCCGCTGCGGGACGGGTAGTAACCTCAAAAGACGGCATGCGGGCACGCGTTTTTCGATCGATGGCTAGAAATTCACCAGGAACAGTCCTCATAAAACGATTCCTCACTTTTCCAGTTGGACAACGTATTATAGATATTAACGACAAAAGTGGTTTAGTTTCAGTCCAAGATGTCACCAAAATTAAGGACATTTGTCACAAATTGCTTCTCCTAATCACTATTGGATATTCCTCGGGCAGGCCGGTGCGGAAAAGACCCCAGGGTTTTAAGAGGTGCTTATCGAGAAGGATGAGATTGCGAGATTGGGTATCAGGCAGGTAGGGCTAATTTCGGAAACCCTCGGATCTTAAAAAGATGAGGCTTTGATTAGAATCGCGTTCGAGTCATTGACTCCCTGTTTTGAACCGATATAATTTAGCCCGGCTAACAGTTAGCCGGGCTAAACAGTTTAAATATCTCCTGAAATGCGCATACAGAGTCACGAAGTTGCCAATGAATTTTTAGATATCGCTCCCCTGGTCATGCGCTTATTGGCTGCCGACCTGCGCCAGACGAAAGACGCGCTCAACCCGGCCTATTTCCGTCTTTTGGCGCTGCTCTCCGTCGAACCCTGCACTCTGGGCGAGCTGGCCGAGCGACAGATGGTCAGCAAACCGACGATGTCCAATACGATCACCACCCTGGAAGAACGCGGCTGGGTGGTGCGTAAAAGGGGTTCCCAGGATCGCCGGATGGTGCTGGTCAGGATTACGCCAGCCGGCCAGGCGGTACTGGATGGCGTGCAGGAACAGATGATCAGGCGCGTGGCGCAGATCCTTGAGCCGCTTACGGAAGAGGAACGCCGGATCTTGCTCTCGGGCCTCAACATCTTGCGCCAGGTATTCGAATTGGCCATCCTCAACCAGCAAGCGTACTCGAAATGAAGAATAAAAATAGGTTGTTCATCGTCGGCCTGGTTTTAGCGATCCTGATTCCCGCTGGATGGTTGGCCCTGCGCGCCCTCCAGGAGCGCAACTCGCGCTTGGCTGCGGCTGAGTTGCAGAGCGAGGTGCTCACCCGGGGAGACTTGAACGTAACGGCCCAAGCGGATGGAGTCCTCCAGGCAAACCAAAGCGCCCAGCTCCTGTGGAAGACCTCCGGCACAGTTGCACAGGTGAACGTCAGACCGGGCGATCGAGTCACTGCCGGGGAGGCGCTGGCAAACCTGGAACATACTTCCCTGCCTCAATCCGTGATCCTCGCTCGGGCTGATCTCATCTCGGCCCAGCGGGATCTGGATGGGCTATTGAACTCCCAGACCCGGCGCGCCGAGGCCCTAAAAGCAGTTGAAGATGCCCAACAGGCGTTAGAGGACGCGCGGGACAACGATTCAGCCCAGGCACAGGCGTTAGAAGCAGTGGCTCAAGCACAAAAAGCGGTCAAAGATGCTGAACTCAACTTGGCGATCGTGACAAAAAGGCCCTCCCAACAGGTCATCGACCAGGCGTACGCCAACCTGGTGCTGGCAGAGAATGTGTTGGAGCAGACCCGTCAACAGCACGATAAGATCCAGCGGCAGCTGAATAAGCCTGAGCGCAATTATCAGTTCTTCGAAAGCAAGTCCTTATACCGAAAAATCCTGGAACCCCTGGATCTCAAGCTGGCCACGGACCAACGCGCTTATGAACAAGCATTGGAAAAGTACAACCAGCTGTTGGAGCCAGTGGATCCAGTCAACCGCATGGTGGCGGAAGGCAACCTTGCCCTGGCCCAGGCGAAACTGGCCCAGGCGGAGCGCGATTGGGAACGGATAAAAGACGGGCCCAGCCAGGCGGAAATCGCAGTGCTGGAAGCGCAGCTGGTGGATGCGCAGCGCGAATGGGAACGCTGGAAAGGAGGCGTCGACCCCGCGGAAATCACTGCGGCCAAAGCGCGCCTGGCGGCCGCGCAGGCTGCACTGGAAGAAGATCACCTCCGCGCGCCGTTCGATGGCGTGGTCACCGAGGTGCTGATCCATGCGGGTGATCGGGTAACCAGCGATACGCCGGCCTTGCGCATTGACGACCTGTCCACTTTGTCAGTGAACGTGCAGGTCTCGGAGATCGACATCAACCAAATACGGAAAGGCCAAGCGGCAGTACTGAAATTCGACGCTGCCCCCGGAGTCGAGTACCATGGGCGCGTAACCCAGCTGCCCCTGGTCGGCGAAGAAGCCGGAGGGAGCGTCAACTTCAACGTTAAAGTTGAGATCCTCGATGCAGACGAGAAGATCAAGCCAGGCATGACATCGACGGCCGGTATCATCGTCAGCAGTTTAAAGGACGTGCTCCTGGTGCCCAACCGTGCCATACATTATCTGGATGCCCGGCCCTTCTTGTACGTCCAGCGGGGCAGACAGATCACGCCCATTGAAGTCGAGCTGGGAGCTTCATCGGACACAGACACCCAGCTCTTGGGAGGCGACCTGCAACCTGGCGAGCGCGTCCTGGTGGATCTGCCTGAAGACTTCAACCCGCGAGCCTTCAACCGATGATCCTCTTCCTTCAGGGTTATCGTCACAAGAAGGCAAATACAGAAGACAATTATCCCGTCGTGTGGATCACAGGCGGGCGACTCGGAGGATTTCTATGAGAAACTGGATTATCGCAGTCATCGTCGTCGCTGTTGTAGCGGCCGGACTATATTTCTTTGGCCCGTTCCGTACTCGAGCGCAATCGGCTGCTGCCGGCAATTTGCAGACCGCTCCAGCCGAACGCGGCGACCTGACTGCCACGATTGGTGCCACTGGCGAGGTGCGCGCCAACCAGACAACCCTGCTAAACTGGGGAACCTCGGGCACGGTGGAGAAGGTGAACGTGGATGCCGGAGAGCAGGTTGCGGCAGGCGAGGTTCTGGCGAACCTGGAACAGACATCCCTGGCGCAGGCGGTTATTATGGCGCAAGCCGACCTGGTGAACGCTCAGAAGGCTTTGGATGATTTGCAGAACTCACAAGTACAGCAAGCGCAGGCGCAGAAGGCGGTCGAAGACGCCCAACAGGCCCTTGAAGACGCCCAGGATCCCGAACTGACCCAGGCGAAAGCGCTTGAGGACATCGCTACCGCCCAAAAAGCGGTGGATCAGGCCCAAAACGCGGTGAATTACTCCCAGTCGACGGCCGATCAGAGCCTGATCGACGAAGCCCAAGCCCAGGTGGTATTGGCCAAGGATACGCTCGACAAGGCAAAGCAGCGCTTCGCACCCTACGAGAACAAGCCGCAAGATAATCTGAAGCGGGCGCGCTTGCAGAGCGAAATGGCAGCTGCCCAGCAGAGCTACGACGCGGCTGTGCGCAATCTGAACGCCCTGCAAGGCACGGCCAGCCAGGTCGACCAGGCAGTAGCCCAAGCCAACCTGGAGACGGCCAAGGCACAGCTGTTGGATGCCCAGCGGAATTGGGAGCGGGTTAAAGATGGTCCCAGCGAGGCCGACATCGCCGTCTTGAAAGCCCAGCTGGAGGACGCCCAGCGGGAATGGGAGCGCGTGAAGGACGGTCCCGACCCGGATGACCTGGCAGCCGCCCAAGCGCGCGTCGCCGCGGCCCAGGCTGCAGTCGACCAGGCGCGCCTGACCGCCCCTTTTGAAGGCACCATCACCGAAGTAACCAGCAAGCCGGGCGATCAGGCGACGCCGGGATCACCCGGTTTTCGCCTGGACGATCTCTCGCGTTTGCTGGTTGATGTGCAGGTTTCCGAGGTGGACATCAACCGCATCCAGCCGAGCCAGGACGTGCGCCTCACTTTTGATGCCATCTTGAATAAAGAATATCACGGCTTAGTGAGCGAAGTGGCCCTGGTGGGCTCTTCCAACCAGGGGGTGGTTGATTTCACCGTGACGGTGGAATTGACGGACGCGGATGAAGCCGTCAAGCCCGGAATGACCGCGGCCGTCAACGTGGTGATCGACCAGCTGAAGGATGTCCTGCTGGTGCCCAACCGGGCGGTGCGCGTCCAGGACGGACAGAGGGTGGTCTACATCTTGAAGAACGGCCAGCCTGAACCGGTCCCGGTAACGCTGGGCGCCTCCTCCGACACGATGAGCCAGGTCCTGGAAAGCGATCTGAAAGCCGGCGATCCAATCGTGCTCAACCCGCCGACCGTCTTCGACCAGGGCGGTCCACCCCCGTTCGTGCAGAGGTAGCGATGAGCAAGTGGGTTATCGAAGCAGAAAACTTGACCAAGGTCTATAAGATGGGCGAAGTCGAGGTCCATGCCCTGCGCGGATTGTCCTTGAAAGTGGCCGCAGGTGAGGTCGTGGCCATCATGGGCCCTTCCGGCTCGGGCAAGTCCACCTTGATGAACATTATCGGCTGCCTGGACCGCCCCACCTCGGGGGAATACATCCTGGACGGGGAGCGCGTCTCCGAATTGAATGATGACCAGCTGGCTTCCATTCGCAACCGCAAAGTGGGCTTCGTCTTCCAAACCTTTAACTTGCTGCCCCGGTCGACCGCCCTTGCGAACGTGGAATTGCCCATGCGCTATGCGGGGGTGTCCGGCGGGCGCAGGGAGCGCGCTCTTGAGGCGCTCGAGGCGGTCGGGCTGAAGGACCGGGTGAATCACCGCCCCAACGAGCTATCCGGTGGGCAGCAGCAACGCGTGGCCATCGCGAGAGCCCTGGTTAACGAGCCCGCCATTATCCTGGCAGACGAGCCCACAGGAAACTTAGACACCAAATCTGGTGACGAAATTATGGACATTCTTCTCTCGCTGAATAAAGAACGCGGCACCACGCTGGTCGTGGTGACCCATGACCCCGATATCGCCGAACGCACACGCCGGATTATCCACATCCGCGACGGGGTGGTCGAAGACGAGGGCGGACTGGAGATGGCCTCGGCAGCCACCCAGGAGAAATCCATATGAACCTATGGCAAGCTGTCCTCGAAGCGCTGGAAAGCTTAACAGCCAACAAGCTGCGCTCCGGATTGACCATCCTGGGGATCGTCATCGGCGTGGCTGCGGTGATTGCCATGGTGTCGCTGGGAAGGGGCGCTGAGAACACTATCTCTGGATCCATTCAGGGGATTGGCACGAACTTACTGTTCGTCTTCCGCCGCAGCTCAGAGGAGGTCCGGAATCCCAAACCTCTGACCTTGGGAGACGCTGAAGCGATCGCAGATCCCTTCTCGGCCCCCTCCGTTGAGGGCGTCGCACCGGTTTTACAGGGCAACGCCAGGGTCTCCTTCGCGGGCGAGAACACCTCGACCACTCTATCTGGGGTAACGCCGGAATACAGCGCAGTGCGAAATTACAAAGTATCAGAAGGTGAGTTTATCCGCGAAGAACACATGCTCGGCCGGGCATCTGTGGCCCTGCTGGGCACGGACGTCGCCGATAAGCTGTTTGGGCGCACATCGGGATTGGTCGGAGAAACAATACGTATCGAGGGCCAACCCTTCAGGGTAATTGGAGTGCTTGAATCCAGAGGCGGCTCATCCTTTTCCAACGAAGACGACCAAATCCTGGTGCCGCTGACCACCGCCCAGGCGCGCCTGCTGGTGCGCTCGACCCGCGACCGGGTCGACCTGCTGCTGGTGCAAGCCGTCAGCGCTCAGGCGGTGCCCCAGGCATCCGAGGAGGTCGCTCAAATTCTGCGCACCCGGCACCGGACGGATATCGGGGCCGACGATTTCAACATTCTCACCCAGCAAGACTTCCTGGACACGGCTCAGACGATCACCAGCGTGCTGACCATCTTCCTGGGAGGCATCGCGGCCATCTCGCTGCTGGTAGGCGGGATCGGCATCATGAACATTATGCTCGTCTCGGTCACCGAACGCACCCGCGAGATTGGCCTGCGCAAGGCGCTGGGGGCGCGCAGATTCGACATATTGATCCAGTTCCTGACCGAATCGGCCGTCCTCAGTCTGGTGGGTGGGGTCATCGGCATCCTGCTGGGATATGCTATTTCGACTGCAGTGGGGCGCATTGCTACTGCCAACAATGCCCCCATCAATCCGGCCATCGGGCTGGATACGATCCTGCTGGCGACCCTGTTTTCAACCGCGGTGGGGTTATTCTTCGGACTGTATCCGGCCAACCGGGCAGCCAGCCTGGAGCCGGTAGAGGCACTGCGGTACGAGTGAAACGTGGTGCGTGAAACGTGAGAAGTGATCAGGGACACGGTCAGGAGGAGAGGTTTATGGCACTGGATTTTCGGATGGGGGTGGATTTTGCGAAGGAGATGGATGCAGAGGATGAGTTAACCTCTTTCCGGGAGGAGTTCGTCTTCAAGGACCCGGATTTAATCTACATGGACGGCAACTCCTTAGGGCGCCTTTCTACTCGGACCTTGAAACGTCTGCAGCAGGTTGTAGAAAAGGAATGGGGGGGCGATCTCATCAGGGGATGGAATGCCGGCTGGTACCGGGCGCCAGCTCGAGTTGGAGAGAAGATCGCTCAATTGATTGGGGCGGAACCGGACCAGGTATTGGTCAGCGATTCCACCTCGGTCAACCTGTTTAAACTGGTCGTGACAGCCCTAACAATGCAACCGGAACGCAGGCGCCTGGTCAGCGATGTGCTCAATTTCCCTTCCGACGTGTATATCATGCAGGGATGCTTACGCTTACTGGAGAGCAGCGGGAGATCTGGTTCGCCTTACAAATTAGATCTAGTGCCGTCGGAAGATGGCATTCGTGTTGACTCGAGCGCGCTTTATGATGCTATAGACGAAAACACTGCTCTGGTCAGTCTGTCTCACGTGGCCTTTAAAAGCGGTTATCTATACGACGCCGCGGCGGTGACTGAGCGGGCCCACCAGGTCGGAGCACTGGTATTGTGGGACCTGAGCCATTCAGCTGGGGTGCTGCCAATTGAAATGGACCGCTGGGGCGCAGACCTGGCCGTGGGCTGTACTTATAAGTACCTCAACGGCGGTCCCGGAGCGCCCGCTTTCCTTTACGTGGCCCGCCGTCTACAAGAGCGAGCGCTCTCGCCGATCTGGGGCTGGTTCGGGGAGCGGGCTCCTTTCGCTTTCAACCTGGAATACACCCCTGCGGGTGGGATCACTCGTTTTCTGGTTGGCTCCCCACCGGTGCTCTCGCTGCTGGCTATGGAGGCGGGGCTGGATTTACCTCCCCAAGCCGGCATACGACGCATCCGCGAAAAATCCATCCGGTTAACCTCTTATCTGGTCTACCTTTTTGATGAGATCCTGGCACCCTTGGGCTTCGCGCTGGGTTCCCCGCGGGATGCAACCCAGCGCGGCAGCCATATCAGCATTCGCCACCCGGAGGGGTACCGCATCAACCGGGCTCTCATCGAAGAGATGGCGGTGCTGCCCGATTTCCGTGAACCTGACAATATCCGCCTGGGGCTTGCGCCGTTATACACCTCTTTTTCGGAGGTTTGGGAAGGCGTGGAGCGGATTCGCCAGGTGGTTGAAAGGGGACCGTTCCGGAAGTACCCCACAGACCGGTTACCGGTAACATAGAGGCTGATCTTGGAAACAGGGAACGGTCTAATAACTTCACGCTGCAGCAACCAGGAAAAATGGAAGGATGGAAGAGTGGTAACAATTTGTCGTTCAAAGGTAGAGAGTGCCCAAACGCTCCTGGAGTTAATCATATATGCCTGAATGGAAAATTGTGCTGACCGACGGCCTTCATGAAGAAGGCTTGCCAATTCTGAACGCAGTTGCTCAAGTGGATGACCGCGACGGCATCCCAGCCGCAGAATTGTTGGGGGTCATCGAAAACTATGACGCCGCGATCGTACGCGGCCGCACAAAGATGACTGCCGAAGTGTTTGAAGCGGCCTCGCGCCTCAAGGTGATTGGCCGCGCGGGAGTAGGTGTGGACAATATCGACCTGGCGGCCGCCACAGCCCACGGGGTTACCGTGGTGAACGCTCCCCTGGCGACAACACTGGCGGTAGCTGAACACACCCTGGCCTTGATGTTGTCTGTGGCGCGTTCTATTCCCCACGCTGACGAGGGCTTGAAATCCGGGCAGTGGTTGAAGAACGAATTGGAGGGGGTCGAGCTGATGGGCAAAACGCTGGGCGTTATCGGGATAGGCCACATCGGCCGGGCCGTTGCGCAGCGAGCAATCGCCCTGGGTATGACCGTCCTGGCTTACGACCCCGTCGTTCCAGAAGATGAAATTCGCGGCTTAGGAGCATCGCCAGTACACTTGCTGGAATTGTATGAGCGTTCAGATTTCCTCACGTTGCATGTGCCTCTCACGTTGGAAACGCGGCACATGATCAATGGTCAAGCCTTGGGCCATATGAAACGCGGCGTGCGGATAATCTGTGCATCCCGGGGCGGGATCATCGACGAGACCGCTATGTTAGGAGCGCTGGAATCCGGCCAGGTCGCCGGGGCCGGACTGGATGTGTTCGCCAAAGAACCTCCGGGGATGTCCGCATTGGTTACACACCCCAACGTGGTCGCCACACCCCATATCGGAGCGCAGACCCGCGAAGCGCAGGCGCGCACAGCCGTCGATATCGCCAGCGAGGTGTTGGCTGCGCTGCGAGGTGAAGCGCTGCGCTGGAAAATCGTTTAATCTTAGGAGAATCCATGGAGCCACAATCTAAACTCACCCAACTCAAGACGGTCCTCAACGAAGTAGATGATCTCAAAAGCACCAGGTATTTGCTCAGTTGGGACCAGCAAACCTATATGCCTCCGGGAGGGACGCAGGGGCGCAGCAACCAACTGGCCACCCTCACCCGCCTGGCTCACGTCAAGTTCACCGCCAGCGAAGTTGGCCAACTGCTTGAGGAGCTTGAAACGTATACCCAGGAATTGGATCCCGATTCCGACACTGCCCGGCTGGTAAAAGTCACCTCACGGAACTATGCCAAAAAGATCAAGGTTCCGCCAGAGTTTGTTGCGCAATTTGCCCGGCTGACCAGCCGGGCACACCGGGTTTGGGAAGAGGCGCGCGAGGAGTCGGATTTCGAGAAGTTCAGGCCCTATTTGGAGCAGATTGTCGAGATGCGCCGCCGTTATGCGGACTTTTTCGCACCTTATGACCACGTCTATGACCCCTTGTTGGATGATTATGAACCCGGTCTAAAAACCGCCGACGTCGAAGCGATTTTCTCGGCCCTGCGACCGCAACAGGTTGAGTTGATCCAGGCGATAACAGAACAGCCGCAGGTGGATGACTCTTTCCTGCACCAGCCATTTGACGAGGACAAGCAGGAGGCGTTCGGGATCGAGGTGATCACCAAGTATGGCTTCGATTGGAAGCACGGCCGGCAAGACCGCACCGTGCACCCTTTTACCACCAGTTTCGGGGTAGGCGATGTCCGCATTACCACACGGTTCATTCCCGATTACCTTGGCTCAGCCCTCTTCAGCACACTACACGAGTGCGGCCATGCCCTCTACGGGCAAGGCATTGATTCCGAACTGGACCGGACACCCCTGGGAACAGGGGCTTCGTATGCGCTGAACGAATCGCAGTCTCGCATGTATGAAAACCTGGTCGGGCGTTCGCGTGATTTCTGGCAACATTTCTACCCTCGACTACAGGAATACTTTCCCACGCAGCTCGGCAATATCGATGTAGAGACGTTTTACAAAGGCATTAATAAAGTCGAGCCTTCTTTGATCCGGGTCGAGGCCGATGAAGCCACGTATAACTTGCATATCATGCTACGCCTGGAATTGGAGATCGCCCTGATAGAAGGCAGTTTAGAGGTCAAAGATCTGCCCGAGGCCTGGAACGAGCGAATGAAAGAATACCTGGGGGTCGTGCCGCCAAACGATACCTTGGGTGTGTTACAGGACGTGCATTGGTCCAGTGGAATGATCGGTTACTTCCCCACCTACGCGCTTGGGAACCTGATCTCCGCCCAACTATGGGAAAGAGTCGGCGCCGATATCCCGGACCTGGCCGCACAAATCCGCCGGGGCGAGTTCTCTAACCTGACCGGATGGATGCGAGAGAAGATCCACCGGCACGGAGCCAAGTTTGAACCCAAAGAAATGGTTCAGCGGATTACCGGTACAGTAATCGACCCAGCGCCGTACATGCGCTATCTGCGGAGGAAGTACGGCGAAATCTACAACGTGATAAAATGAATTCGAATGACCAGCGATTGGCGTGAAAGAAACCGGATCTCCGGGCCGGTGGCGGGCTCCACCACGGGCCAGGACATTGAGAGGAACGGCAAGTAGACCTATGGTGGCAAGCCCCGACACACAAGAACGGCCCATGATCGTCGTGATGCATGGAGACCAGACTGGCGAAGAACTGCTCCAGGAGGCGATGAAGGTAATCCAACCCGCGGTTATCGGTATGGAATTCAGTTTTGAGCACTACGATCTGAGCCTGGATAACCGCCGGGCCACGAAAAATCGGGTTGTTCTCGAGGCTGCCGAAGCCATGTGCCGCACGGGCCTGGGGTTAAAGGCCGCCACGATCACGCCTGGCGACCCTGATGACGTGGGCAGCCCGAACGCACTCTTGCGCGATAAAATCGACGCGAAAGTTATCCTGCGCACTGGACGGCGGATCCCAAAAATCCACCCCATCGCGGGAGTGCACGCCCCCATTGCCGTGGTTCGCATGGCAGTGGACGATGCTTACGGAGCCAAAGAATGGCGCGAGAAAACAGCGGATGGCGATGAAATCGCTTACCGGACTTCACGGCTGAGCCGCTTCACTTGCCGCTGCGTGGCCGACTTCGCCTTCCAGACCGCGGAACGTTTCAGTGCTAAGGTTTTTGGCGGTCCGAAGTACACGGTCAGTCCGGTCTATGAGGCCATGTTTAAAGAAGAGCTGGACGCCGCGGCGGAAAGGCATCCCCAAGTTGAATACGAACCGATGTTGATCGACGCGACCTTCGCCCTGCTTTTGCGAACAGGTGGCCAATCCATAGTCATCCCGGCGCTTAACCGCGACGGGGATTTGCTCTCGGATATGGTCTTGCAGATGTTTGGCAGCATCGCTGGCTCGGAAAGCCTGGTGCTTGGGTTCGATGAGACTGCTACCAACATCGCCGTGGTCATGGCCGAATCGCCTCACGGCACTGCTCCCGCTTTGGAGGGAAAGAATATTGCCAATCCTATGGCGATGATCCTAGCCTGCGCTGGTTTGTTATCTTACGTAGAGCAACCCGCAGCGCAGCAGGCCTCGCGAGCCATTTACGAGGCAGTCTTTGAGTCGGTATATGCAGGACGCACGACCCCCGATCTCGGAGGCAGCATGACTACCTCCGATTTCACCGAGGAAGTGATCCAACGGGTAACCGCGAAAGTGGAGGTTTGGGCAAATATTGGAAAGTAAGGCTGGGCCTGCGTAGCATCGTGATGGGCTTGAACCTAGATCATGGTAAAATCCCCAAGCTGGGTTGCATGGGAAATGGGAAACTATGGCATGCATTCTTTTCGTTGACGATGATCCCTATACTTTGGAAACGCTGACCAAATCTGTGCAGCTGTTTGGTCACAAAGCGTTCCACGCCGCATCGGGAAAAGAAGCATTGGCGCAGGCGATAGCCCATTCCCCTGACCTGATCATGACGGATATGATGTTACCCGACATGGATGGTTTGAATTTACTCAACCAACTGCACCTGGATGCCGCTACGGCCGGGATCCCGGTTGTCATGCTCTCTGCCAGCCCAGAGGTGGATTTGGCTGAACTCTGCAAAGCCGCCGGCGCTGAGATGTTCTTAAACAAACCGGTCCGACTGCAAACTCTGCTGGATATTATCCAACGTTACGCGTCCGGTTAAATTAGCTTATCGCCCAGATCTTTTCCCCGATCGCTGTGGGACAGCAGGGGGATCCGGTTTTATTGCGATGTCTACGAAGCGTACAACCCTGCATTCAGCGCCGAGATTTGCCGAGAACCATCTGAATATCCTGCTACTCTTATCGGTCGCCCTGTTTCTAGCCGGGTTGGGAGGCTGCAATTTCCCGGCAAACCAGAATTTACCCACCCCTCTCCCCCCTGAGTATATCCCCACCGTTATCGCCTTGACGGTCGAAGCCCAAAGGGCAAGCGATCTTCCAGCTACCCAACCTGCCTTGTCTCCACCTGCACAAGACGACCGGGAACAGCCGGGAGTGGTCACCCCGACCCTCGAGCTGACGCCCACGCCACCGCCTTCCCTCACCGCTTTGGCGCCATTGGCGCCAACGGAGACGCCGGCATCGCCCCCGAATCCGGATATCCCTTTTGGGACGATCCAGATCCTCAATCCTGGCCCGGCCTCGCGCCTGACGTCACCCTTCCTCTTTAAGGCCTATCTCTTGCCCGGTGACAAGGGCCGGGTGCGTATCGAGCTATTGGGCGAAGATGGCCGTCTACTGATGCGAGAAGTCAAAGTCTATGATGTTCCTCAGGGGGCGCGCGTAACAGTCGGAAGCGAGGTGGAGTTCGAAATTTC
>DASQQR010000292.1:0-6344 GCA_035643335.1 Anaerolineales bacterium | reverse complement strand
CCTCAGCGGAAGGCTGAGCGGCCTCCCCGGCCTGGCCGGCCAGCTCTTCAACAATCTCCTCATGCTCGGCGGAAGGGGCTTCCTCGGAAAGCCTTCCCAGCTTCTCTTCTTTGACCGCCTGCTGCATGGCGGCGGCAAACTGGGACATCTCCCCCTGGCGCTCGGCTTCGTCGGCGTGCTCGACCATCCAGGAAATCTGTTCGTCGTAGGTAACGCGCTGCATGCTAAGGCTCATACGTTCCTTTTTGGGCTCGATATCCATAATGCGGGCCAGCACGGTGTCGCCGGGCTTGACCAGCTCTTTTGGATTTCCGCCACCGCCAAAACCGATCTCGGAAACGTGCACCAATCCCACCACGCCCTCGGCCAGCTTGACAAACGCCCCGAAATCACGGACATTGGTGACCTTGCCTTCCACCAAATCCCCGGGCTTATATTTTTCCTGGACCTGGTCCCACGGACTGGGCAGCCTGGCCTTTCGACTTAAGCTGACCCGCTCGCGTTCAGCGTCCACATCCATCACTTCGACTTCGATCTCGTCGCCCAGGTTCACCACTTCCGATGGGTGGCCCACACGTTCCCAGGCCAGCTCGGATATGTGCACCAGGCCATCGACGCCGTCCAGGTCAATGAAGGCGCCAAAGTTAACAATATTGACCACCTTACCCGTCAATACCTGGCCTTTTTCGATCTCCTGCAGGCGGCGTTCGCGCAGTTCCTGCTGGGCATCGCGCTCAGAGAAAAGCAAGCGAGTCTGTCTTTGATCCACCTCCAGGACCTTGCACTCCAATTTCTGGCCGATCATATCCGCCTTGGCCGCATCGCGTTCCTGGCGGCTGACTCCCCGGCGAATATCAATAATGTGCGAGTTGGGCACAAAGCCTTCCAAACGGCCGAACTGGACCAACAGACCACCCTTGTTGTAGCCCACGACCTCCAGTTCGGTCACCGTTCCATCGCCATAATTGGCTTTGGCCCGATCCCAATCTTCCTGTTCCAAGCCCTTATCCAACGATACGAGTAGCTCGCCATCGCCCGCCGGCGCTCTAAACACATAAACAGGGATATGATCGCCCCTGGACAAGTTGTTCAAATACTCATCGTTGAAATTGCTCAGGTCGCTTTTGGGAATGACGGCATCGCGCTTGGCTCCAATATCCACCAGAATCATGTCATCATAGACTCGAATGACCTCGCCTTCAACAATCTGGCCGCGACGAGGGCGGTCGTACTCATATTCATCCAGGAGCTGTTCAAATCTACTGGGTTGAGTTTCCTCTAGGTTTTCTTTCTCATCCGAACCATTCCTTTTGGTATCCATGGTTTCTTCAACAAACATCGTCATCTAAAATTATCGCTCCTTTTAAGTTTTTTGGCATGAGACCCGGGTTTGGAGGCTCAGCGTACCAAATACGTTCAGCCTCCAAATCCGGCCTCTTTCCCCGTAGAAACGGAGAAGCCGCTTTTTCAGTTGCAGGGTAGTTAATTTACCATACTTTGGGCCACGTCGGTCAGGACTTTTCCAAGTCCTTCGAAAATGGGCCGGAAACAGGAGCTGGTCTAGGCAGCGGCCCTGCGCCAGCGCACCAGTTCGCTCCTGTGAATAGTGTCCTTGCTTTCGATACGCTCCGCACTCAATCAGCGGACACCGGGGAGTTGCCGGCAAGGACCACCGGCCGCAGCCGGGCCTCCAGCTGCTCGCGGGCCTCTTCAACGTCGATGTCCATGCAGGCCGCCCACTCGTACAGCACCCGATTTTTAAAGCGTCTCAGGGCGCGCGTTTCGGTGGTGTTGAGCTTGCTATCCCGCTCGCGGGCGGTCAAGTCGCGAATAATCTCGAGGAAATATTCCACCGTGCCCTCGGATTTGGCCTGGCGGATGCGACTGCGCCTGGTGTTGTGGTCCGAGCTCATCGCCTCCGGCGGCCGCTCCAGGATCTTCAAAGCCTTCTTGAACTTAGCTCGGGAGGTCAGCGGCCGGATGCGTTGGTTGTCGGCCTTTTTTACCGGGACGAAGAAAGTGCTGTCGTGGGTCTTAACCCGGTAATACCTGGTCTCTTTCCCGTTGAGTTTCTTCTTTACGATACCTTTTATCTGGCCCACGCCATGGTATTGATGGACAATCCAATCCCCTTTCGAATAATCCAGACCATTCTCGTGACCATTACTTGTCATGCATACCTCCTTTCGAGAGAAATCCGCCTCATCTTCGGATGTAAAACCACCGGCTCCCATAACCACGAAGCCGTTATCGGGCGATGCGCCGGACGAATCCTGACCGAATTTATTTTTATGCGCCGGGGCAATGCCAGCTGTTCATCAAGGGGTAACCCTGCCCGCCTTATTCCCCCTTTTCATTCCCGAAGGCGGGCGTCAAGCCGGACAACCGCTAAGCACAAAAAAGCCCCGCTCCATTCTTCGGCGGGGTAAACCTAGCAGTTGCGCTGCTTCCCCGCGAAATGGGGCCTCATTCTCTCCAGCGCTGAGAGAAAAACAGTCGACGATCCATCAACGACCCGTATTGTATATATTATATCAGAAAACTTGTTCTACGTCAAATTAGATCGGAAGGAGGGTGTGCTCAAATGTTTTAAGCGGGTTTGGGTGCTCGGGGCGGGTACCCGCCCCGAGCACCCAAACCCAACAACTTTTCAGTGCTCCCCGGAAGGAGCCTGGCACTTGCCGTGGGGGCCGGCTGGACCTAGGGGGTGGCGGCTGGCAGAGATAACCACCACCCCTGCCCACATCTCAGAAGGTAGGGTTGTTGTGGCAATGGTTGGTCGAGGTCCGCACGATGGGCCCGGAGTAATGGATGCGGCCACGCTGCCGGGCTTGCAGCCGGGCTCCCCAGTCGACCAGCAGATTTCCCAGGGCAGCCAATACCTGATCATAGGGGCGTGCCCGGCTTCCCTGGCTAGCCGAGGCCAACTTGACCAGGCGATATTGCTCAGCATCGTGGAGTATCCTGTCGCGTCGCTGCCGCCAAAATTGCTCCGAGATGTAAGGGTTAACCGAGAACATGCTGATCCTCCTGTAAATTGTTGGTTCTGAGGCCTGTTTTTTGAAGTGATCTTCAATTTTTGACCAACCATCTGCCGGGGGTTCAACATTGCTCATCCAGTCTTTGATCTTCCGGCGAATGCTCCTGTCCTCCTGATTGGCAGCCATTCTTACCCGCTTCCCTTTACTCTACCCTTGTAAACCCTCCGCACACCCCCTACCCCGACGCCTCATACGGAACCCGCGGGAGGCAAATTTACAGGTCAGATTTTAGCACAAATATTCTAATCTGTCCATACCCGACCAGCAATTCTAAATTTGGATCACCTGAGCCAGCAAAAACGCTGGTCGAGTGCCCGGCGGGTTTCACTTCGATGAACTCAGTGCAAGCGATACGGCCTAAGAAGGCCTACTCAACCAGCGCCGGGCGTATCGAAACCAAGTTTTTGCGGTCATATTTAGAATTGCTGATACCCGACAACTTTTTGGTGCTCCCTTATTGGTTCTTGAGAACCTCGAGCACCCTCCGAAGGTCGTCGACCGTTTGCCAGTAAGCAGGGTCGCTGACGCGATTGTGTTCTTCGAGGGGGTCGAGAGCCAGATCGTAAAACTCCCGGTCGCCGTTCTCGTATTGCGCATAAAAGTAAGATGAGGTGCGCAGGGCGCGGAAGATGGTCTTCGCGCCGGCCAATGCCGGGCTGATGAACTCCGTATAAGCCTCGCCAAGGCGGGGAGCCTGGGGGTCGCGGATCAGATCGACCCGGCTGACGCCGTTCACGGGTGAAGCAGGCTGCGCCCCGGCGAACTGGGCCAGGGTAGGCGCCAGATCGACGTTATCGACCAGGGCATCCTCCGCACGACCGGGAACGCCGGGCACCCGGATCCAAAAGGGAATGCGGATGCACTCCTCGTAGGCGCACCACTTTTTCAGGTTCCAGCGGTGTTCGCCCCAGGATAGGCCATTGTCCGAGAGGAAGACGAAGATCGTGTTCTCGTAGCGGCCGGTCTTCACCAGGGCGTCGACCAGACTGGCAACAGCCCGGTCGACTGCAAGCAAGCTCTCCAGCTGCTTGATACGGAACTGGTCCCCTTTCTCCATCTGGGCGGGGGTCAGGAGAGGCAGATCCCGCACCCAGAGGGGTTTATCGCTGACGTCGGCTTCGTTGTAGGTGGCCGGGCGCCACGGGGATAGATGGGCGTAAGCGCCAGCGTCGCCGGGCCCGGGAGTGGGAGGGGAATCGACCGCCGCGGAGGTGGAGTGAGGTGCAAAGGGGGCCAAATAGACGAACAGGGGTTCATCCGGGTCTGCGGTGGTAATGAATTCGACCGCTTTCTCGGTGATGACCGCGGTGGCGTAATCCTCCGGCCGGTTGCCGTAAGCGACCGTCAGCCCGTTTTCCGCCAGTCTATAGTTGTAATAATTGCCATTATTGTTCAAAAAGGCGTAAAACTGGTCCCAACCCGGCGGAACTGGCCGCTCGGAGGCGATCTCATAGAAGTAGTTCAAGTATTTGCCGAATAAGCCCGTGCGGTATCCGGCCTCATGCAGCCAGGTGGCGATGGTGGATGTGTCGTCGAACATGGGCGCGCCGCCGTAAGGCGGGATATTGTCGATGACGCCATGGTTATGAGCGTAAAGGCCGGTCAACAGGCTGGCCCGGCTGGGGCAGCACAGGGGGACGGCGGCAATGGCGTTGGTAAAGCGCACGCTGTCGGCGTAAAGCAAGGAATTGGTCAGCGGCATGTACTGCATCGTGTCCCAACGCTGGTCATCGGTGAGCACCAGCACAATGTCCGGACGGGCTGTCACCGGCGGGTTGCGCACCGCAACATCCAGCGGTTGGGAGGCGGTCGCGTTTCCGGCAGCATCGACGGCCATGGCGGTGAGCGTGTGGGAGGCATTGGCCTCCAGCGCCGTGCTCCACAGGAAGGTAAATGGCGGCAGAGCATCCTGGGCGAACAGATGGCCATCCACGTACAATTTCACCAGGTTTACGCGGCGGTCATCGCTGGCCGAAACATCGACGGCGATGGTCCCGGCGACGGTCGTACCGCTCGCTGGCGCAGTGATCAAAACGGAGGGGGCGACGAAATCCGGTTTCCACCCAGCGAATGGAGCAAGGCCGGCCAGGGTGGTAGAAGTGACGGGCAAAGAGCCCATCAAGAGGGCGATAGAAAAGATCGCCAAAAAGGCTATGCGAAAAGCAGTGCGGGAGGTTGAGTTGGAGAGCACACTGAAGTCCTCGTTGCTGCATGAAGTTATGAGGCAGGAAAGGCCAGGTTTGGCGGCCCACAACAGTGTACTCGCGAAGGCAGGCGTACTGACCGACAGAAGTGTAAATTTGAAGACCTGAAAGGTTCTTACCTGGTGATCATGCGGCCGGGTGCGTGCAGGTATACCACCCCAGGTGGAGAAAGTTCGCTTTCAGAGTCCCCTCAGGGCATGACCCTCCCCGCGGAGAGGATCGTTTTTCCATCCACCAGGAAAGTGGCCCCCGGGATGACGTAATCCACGTTAAGCGAGGATTGGTTCTCCCCGCCGATGTAGAGGTTGTCGCCCAGGGCGATAAACATAAAACCGTAGACGTGCTCGTCGACCGGAACGTCCAAGCCGATTGGCTGCCGAAGGTACGGGTTCAAGCCAATGCCGACATGGGAAATCCGCCCGGGCTCGCCCGAATGGCCGAAGAGCCAGGATTGCAGCCCCTGTGCGCCGCTGGCGGCGCGGATACTGGTGATGCGGCCCGCTTCGAAGGTCAGGAGCACCTGGCGAGCAGCCCCGGCCTCGGGCAACCACAGGTCGCCGTGCGTCTCGCTCTCCAGCACGGTGGTGTAGACCGAGCCGGCGGGCAGGTTGGAGACGATAGCGCCGCGCTGCTGGTCCTGGGGATCGATACGACCGTCGTCGCCCAGCCACAGGCGCTGGTCATGGGCCATGTGCAGCTCATAACCATCCCCAGTGCGCAGCACCAGCTCCTGTCCGTCCCACACCGCTGCCAGCAAGCGGTCGATCTCCACCTGCAGTTCTTCCGGGCTGGCGAGCAGCGCGGGCAGGAGGACAGCCTCCAAATCCGCCAGGGGCATGCCGAGAGCCTGGGACCAATTCTGCCCGGGAATGGCGACCACCAGGAATGGCAGGCGGCGATCGTCCTCGATGACGGTCAAGCGTTGCGTCGCCCGCCCCCAGGCCTCCTGCGCCTCTCCGGACCCGGCTCCCGGATTCGCAGGCGGGCAGACGAAGGTGATCACGCGGTCGATTTGTTCCAGCCAGCCGCGCCGGTAGCGGTCCCAGTGTTCGAGGTGATCGAGAGGCGCCTCGCTCCACAGGCGTTCCAGATAGCGGGC
>DASQQR010000291.1:0-7458 GCA_035643335.1 Anaerolineales bacterium | reverse complement strand
TCCATTCGGAGCCTGCGATGGGATGCCTGGACGGGCTGGTGGCTTTTCTGCGGTCTGATCCCGCTTTCGTATACTTTCTTCATCACCTGGCGCCCTATTCCGGCTGCCATTTGGATCCAGTACCTGCCCCTGTATGCCTTCCTATTGGCGGATTTCCTTCGCCTGCTTTGGACTTGGCGCGGTCGTGCCCCGGTCCTGCAGAAGCTGGCTGGCATGGTAACCCGGTAGGATCGATGTCTGATCTCACGAGCATCCCAATCCCCCGCTTGCCAAACGCCCTTCTGGTGATGGCCAAGCGCCCGGCACCACGGCGAACCAAAACCCGCCTCACGCCTCCGCTTTCTCCACTGCAAGCCGCCACGCTATACGAGTGCTTCTTGAAAGACACCCTTGACCTGGTGCGGGAGATCCCCAGTGTGCAACCGGTGATCGCCTATCTTCCGGCGCAGGAAAAAGCTTATTTCAGGGGCCTGGCCCCGGATTTTGAACTGCTACTGCAAACCGGAAGCGACCTGGGCAGCCGGCTGGACAAGGCCCTCACCCAATACCTGGCGCGGGGATATGGCCGGGTCGTCATCATGAACAGCGATGGCCCCACGCTGCCTCCCCGGTACCTGGAGATGGCCTTCGAAACGCTGGCGGCGGATACGGATGTGGTGCTGGGCCCGTGCGACGATGGCGGGTACTACCTGATTGGGCTCAAGCAGCCTGCGCCGCGCCTGCTGCGGGAGGTGCGCATGAGCACTGCGCACGTAACCGCCGATACGCTGGACCTGGCTGCCGAGATGGGTCTGCAAACGACGCTCTTGCCGTGTTGGTATGACGTGGATGATCTGGATTCCTTGGCCCGCCTGATCGAGGAGCTGGACGGTTCCCCCTCCGGCCTGGCTCCTCATACGCGCGCTTTCTTGAGCGATCTGCTCCAGTCGGTCGACATCTAAATGAAGATCGTCGTTATCATCCCCGCGTTGAATGAAGCCGGTAACATCCAGCGCCTGGTCCGTGAGGTGCTGGCGACAATGCCGGTCGAGGTGATCGTGGTTGACAATGGCTCGGACGATGGCACGGGCGAAGAGGCCCAAGCGGCGGTGGCGCGCGTAGTCCGGGAACCCCGCCGGGGATATGGTTATGCCTGTGCAGCCGGGATCGCGGCAGCTCAGGATGCGGATATCCTGGTCTTTCTGGACGGCGACAACAGTTTTTTGCCCGCCGAAATCCCAACCCTCGTGGCGCCCATACTGGCTGGCCAGAGCGACCTGGTCCTGGGCTCGCGTGAACAGGGTTGGATTTCGCCGGGTTCTATGCCCGCTCACCAACGCCTGGG
The DNA here is from genome assembly GCA_035643335.1 of Anaerolineales bacterium. Classification (GTDB taxonomy): domain Bacteria; phylum Chloroflexota; class Anaerolineae; order Anaerolineales; family UBA4823; genus DASQQR01. Next base: position 6,134 of record DASQQR010000291.1, on the reverse strand, counting down.
CAATCGCCTGGTTTCCCGGCTAATGAACCGTTTTTATGGCCTCGAGATCACCGATCTCGGCCCTTACCGGGCAGTGCGCCGCTCGTTGCTGCAGCGCCTGGACATGCGAGAGATGACTTTCGGCTGGCCGGCCGAGATGATCGTCAAGGCCGCTGGAGGAGGGGCGCACATCACCGAGGTGCCGGTCAGCTACCGCGGCCGCGCCACCGGCCGTTCCAAGGTGAGTGGCAATCTGCGCGGTACCTTCCTGGCGGCCTGGTACATCCTGGGGGTGACCTTGCGCTACGCCTGGGTGCAAAACCCCTCTAAACGGTAGTGTGTTATACTTCCGTCCTCCTGAAGGTGCCTGCCATGCATTCGGTCCAACGATCTTACTCTTACTGGTTTCTATTTTTGATCCTGCCAGCCCTTTTGTCCGCTTGCATGTACCGTAGCTTTGTAGGGGATCCGCCTGAAGCAGGGGGAGCAACCCTTGGCCTGCCCACTGCAACGCCTTCCCCGACGCCCGTTCCATCCCTGGCCTTCATGGCCACGCCCACGAGCGCGCCCAGCCTGACCCCGACCCTTACCTCCACGCCAACGCCGCATCCCATGAGCATCCCGGCGCTGCGCCAGCGGGACTACCCCGGCAGTGACATCGCCATCGAAGAGACGCTGGATCCGGGCGCTAATTACAGCCGCTATATCGCTTCATATCAGTCGGAGGGGCTCAAGATCTACGCCCTGCTGACGATCCCCTACGGCGAAACGCCGGCCACCGGCTGGCCGGCCATCGTCTTCAACCATGGCTACATCCCGCCCAGCCAGTACCGTACTACCGAACGCTATGTGGCCTACGTCGACCAGCTGGCCGGTCACGGGTATATCGTCTTCCGCATCGATTATCGCGGTCATGATCGTTCCGAAGGTGCGGCCAGCGGCGCCTACGGGAGTCCCGGATACACGATAGATGTGTTAAACGCGGCGGCCTCGCTCAAGCGTTTTCCCCAGGCCGACCCCGAGCGCATCGGCATGTGGGGGCATTCCATGGGCGGCTTCCTCACTTTGCGAGCCATGGTCATCGATCCCAGCATCAAGGCCGGGGTAATCTGGTCGGGTGTAGTGGCTTCTTACCCGGATCTGATTTGCTGCTGGCGACGGGGCGACCGGCCCACCCCCACTCCCGGCGGAAGCGGCGGGCGCAGCTGGCGTTGGGGCTGGTTGGGACAATACGGTACCCCGCAAGAAAATCCGGATTTTTGGAATTCCATCTCGGCGAACAGCTTTTTGAGCGATCTGTCAGGTCCCCTTCAGCTTCACCACGCCACCACCGATGAGAGCGTGCCTGTGGAATTCTCCGAGACGCTCTACCAACAGATCGAGGAGGTGGGGAAGACGGTGGAATTCTATACCTATGAGGGGGATAATCACAACATATCGAATTTCTTCAGCCTGGCCATGACCAGGACGATTGAGTTCTTCGACCGGTATTTGAAAGGCTCACCGTAGCATCGGCGCCGGCTTGTTTGCCAGAGAGTCGATCTCCCCGGCAGTGACGGCCAACTACATCTCGGATCGAAGTAGTATAATTTTGAAACGGAGCTACTGAGCGCCTGCACCGGCGGCGGATCCCTACCCGCGGGGTCCATGGCCTCTTAGTGGTGAAAGCCGAGGGGTATGCTAACCGAATTGAGAGGCGTTCAATCTGGGACCCGAACCTACAAGCGAGCTAGCCGTGCACCAGGTTGTCCCCCATTTTATCTTAGAACGTTATGCCGCTGGACAAACCCGCGGCACCTTTTCCGCGGTGGGACTGTTCGCCGACATCTACGGCTTCTCGACCATGACCGATGCCTTAATGGAACATGGCCAACACGGCGCCGAGGTGCTGGCAGAGGTTATGCGCACCGCGTTCGAGCCGCTGATCTACGCGGTGTATGGACAGGGTGGTTTTATCGCCACCCACGCCGGCGACGCTTTTACTGCCCTATTTCCAGTCGATGAGAGCAATCTGGTGGCCCACCGGGCTCTTGCTGCGGCCTGTCACATTCAAGATTCTGCCGCCTCCCAAACCAGCTACGCCACTCCTTACGGGGAGTTTGCGGTTTCGGTCAAGGTAGGCGTGGCTATGGGCCAGGTTTCCTGGGGAGTGGTGAGCTCAGAGGATGGCCAGCGGGCAGCTTATTATTTTCAGGGCACTGCCGTGGACGGCTGCGCCGAAGCCGAGCACCGGGCCAGTGCAGGAGATGTGATCCTTGACGCCCTCCTGTACCAGCGCATACAGGATCTGGTTAGGGCTGAGGCAGTGGGTGAATATTTCCGCCTGACTGGCGTCGTGGTATCGCATCCAGAACCACTTGCGGTAGATTTGCCCCAGCCGGACATTGAGCTGACAAATCGTTTCCTCCCCCGCCAACTCATCACCCAATCCTTTGGCGGCGAATTTCGCCTGGTGACCCATCTGTTTGTAAATTTACCCACTGTGCGCACCGAAACTCAACTTGGCATCTTCATGCAGAGCCTGTTCGAGCTGCAGGACCGTTATGGTGGCTTGCTCAATCGCCTGGACTTCGGCGACAAAGGCTCCAACCTGCTGCTCTTCTGGGGCGTACCGGCTACTTACGAGAACGATGTGCAGCGCTGCCTGGACTTCATCCTCGATCTACAGGCTCAGACCAGTATCCCTATCAGCGCGGGGGTAACCTACCAGTTGGCCCATGCCGGTTTCGTCGGCTCGGATCTGAGCGATGAGTACACCTGCTACGGCCGAGGGGTGAACCTGGCGGCGCGCTTCATGGGCGCCGCAGCGCGCGGTGAAATTTGGCTCGATGAAGGCGCGGCTAAACGGGCGGAATCCCATTATGAATTGGATTTCGTGGGTGAGCGGACCCTCAAAGGCTTTGCGGAAAAACAGAAGGTCTATGTATTGGTGGAACCAAAAGAGGAGAGCCAAACCTTCTTCGCTGGCAAGTTGGTTGGGCGAGAGGCGGAGCTAAAGGAGCTGGCCGAGTTTGTGCAGCCGGTCTTTAAAGGGGAATATGCGGGATCGTTCGTGATATGGGGCGAGCCGGGTATCGGTAAGAGCCGGCTGGTATATGAGTTTCGGAATTCGGCTGTATTTAAGAAGGAGAGTGAAGCCAGCTGGGCTATCTGCCAGGCGGATGAGGTCTTGCGCCAGTCGCTCAATCCCTTTCGCTACTGGCTAAGACGTTATTTTGAGCAATCCCCTGAACAGTCCGAGGCGCGTAATAAAAGAAATTTTAACCGTAAACTGGACGAGCTGATTGCGGCAACACAGGAGCAAGCCCTCGCGGCCGAGCTGGACCATACCCGCTCTTTTTTGGGAGCCTTGCTCGACCTGCGCTGGCCCGATTCGCTTTACGAGCAGCTGGATGCCCAGGGGCGCTATGAGAACACCTTCATTGCCCTGATTGCTCTGATTAAAGCTGAAAGCTGCCAGCAGCCTGTGATCCTGTTTATCGATGACGCCCAGTGGATGGATGAAGACTCCAAATCCTTTCTGCCACGCTTGGCCCGCGCGCTGACCGCCGATGAGCGCCGCACATATCCTATTGCCATCCTGGCCACTGCCCGCTACGAGGGGCAGGCTCCGCCACTGGAGGATGCCCTGAGTGGGCCAGCGATTCACCTGAGCGGCCTGTCCACGGATGATCTTGCCCGCCAGGCTGAAGCCCTGTTAGGTGATCCAGGATCCTCAGCCTTACTGACCCTGCTGGCCCAGCGGTCCGAGGGCAATCCTTTCTTCGCTGAGCAGATCCTGCGCTACATGCAGGAGGAAAGGCTGTTGGAGGAGGTGGATGGCGGTTGGAGCATACAAGCAGACGATCTGGAGGATGCGCGGCTGCCTGCCGACGTGCGCGCCGTGCTGATCGCCCGTTTGGACCGCCTGGCCAGAGAAGTGCGCGAGGTAGTACAGACCGCGGCCGTCCTGGGGCGCGAGTTCGAGGTGAAACTGCTGGCAAGCGTGCTCCGCGGCGATGAAGACTTGCCGGAGAAAATCGCCCAGGCCGAGCAGGCTGATATTTGGACCGCGTTGAGCGAGCTGCGTTATTTTTTCAAGCACGCTCTGCTGCGCGATGCCGCTTACAGCATGCAGCTCCACGCCCGCCGCCAGCAACTGCACCAGCTGGCAGCCGAGGCTTTGGAGGGGCTTTACAAGGATGAACTTCACTTCCACTACGGCGAATTGGCCTTTCACAGCGAACGAGCCGGGTTGGTGGAACCAGCGCGCCGCTACTTGCAATTGGCGGGAGAGGTTGCCCAAGAGGCGTATCAAAACAGTCAGGCGGTTGATTATTACAGCCGGGCAATCAAACTAACTCCCGATAACGATCTGGAAGGGCGCTATCAGTTGCACCTTGCCCGAGAAACAATCCATGACTTGCAGGGAAATCGAGACGCGCAGCGAAAAGAACTTAGTGCTATGCAATTGCTGGCCGATGAGTTGGAAGACAGCCACAAACAGATCGAGGTGATGATCAGGCAAGCCGACTACCTTACAAACCTCGGAGACTATCAGGAAGCGGTTATCATCGCGGAAAACGCGATTTCGCTCAGCCATGAAGCGGGCCGGGACTGGATGATCATCAGCGCCTATAGAGCTGCGGTTAGCCCGCTTTATAAACAAGGGGAATATGATGCTGCGATCAAGTACGGCGAGACAGGCATAGCCCTGGCCCGCCAGCAAGTTGACCATCTCAGTGAGGGCCGCGTCCTGAATCTGCTCGGCTTGATTGCTCTGGACCAGCAAAATTTCTCAACCGCGAAAACTTATCTCGACGGTAGTTTGCGCCTTTTCCGAGAGATTGGCGATCTGCGCGGCCAGAGCATGCTGCTTAACAACCTTGGCAATCTGAGCGGATTTCTGGGGGATCACGCCGCAGCCCAGGATTATTACGAACAGAGTCTGGCGATAGCTCGGGAGATCGGAGATCGCGCCGGAGAGAGCTTCGCGTTGGGTAATCTGGGTTGGATGTCTGGATCTCTGGGTGATTTTGCTACAGCACGCGCCTACGCTGAGCGCATGATCAAGATCGGTCGTGAGGTCGGCAGCCGGTTAAGCGAATTATATGGACTGCTCAATCTGAGTTCATACTCCGGAGCATCGGGAGAAGTTCAAACTTCATTGGACTGTGCTGAACAGGCCCTGGAGCTCGCCCGCGAAACCCATGACCGCAATGGAGAAGCCTGGGCTCTAACCTATCAGGGACATGCCTTGCTGGCCCTGGAGCACACTTCAGGGGCCGGGGCGGCTTACAAAAGTGCCTTTGACATCCGGCAGGAATTGGATCAGTCTGCACTGGCAACTGAGCCGTGCGCTGGCCTGGCCCGAGTTGCCCTGATACAAGGTGACCTATCTGCGGCCCAGGCCCAGGTCGGGTTGATCCTGAACCATTTGGACATTGGTGGTTCACTGGATGGGACCGATGAGCCCTTGAAAGTCTATCTAACCTGCTATTCAGTGCTGGAAGCAGCCCACGACGAGCGCGCCGCTTTGGTCCTCGAGACAGCCCATACTATGCTGTTAGCACGTGCGAACCATATCCAGGATAAGGCGGCGCGGCTTGCTTTCCTGGAAGATATCCCCTACCACCGAGAATTACTGGCAGCCTGGGATAGGTACCAGGGTGAAGGTGGATCATCCTGATAGAAGGACAGACGATCTGGGAGAGGAGAATTGCTAGCCCCAGCCGACCGGAGGATCGCCGGCTTGAAGGGTAGCCTCCACCATATCACCCATTTTAGCATTCGAGGGTGTATAAGCCAGGCCCTGCGGATTGCTCCCATCGTAATACACCAGGTTTTCGCCGGCTTTAGCCAGCCTGATGGTGTAGGCTTCCTCCAGGGCGCCCTTCATAAACCCGTGGTTATCGAGCTTGCTTTGGGCCACAGTAATTCCGGGCTTGGGCTTAAATCCAAAGTTGGTAACCCAGTTTACTTTCATCCCTTTGAAGACAATATTCGCAGGTAAACCCGATTTCTTGACGACCTCGTAGCGCTTGTCGAGCTCATCGGAGATGAGAACGCTGATTTTATTCCCATCCGGCTTTTTTTCTTTACTAGCCATGATTCTCCTCCTGATTGGACAAGCTAATTTTGGATCAGTATCTATACGATTATAGCGTAGTTAATCT
>DASQQR010000290.1:0-3105 GCA_035643335.1 Anaerolineales bacterium | reverse complement strand
CGATATGGATGAAGCGAAGAACGAGCAGAGATAACATGTCAGACCTCCGAATTCGAATAGTTTGGTCTCATTAAACAACCGGATCGAGGTCTTTTGGGGGTAGCCACTCTCCCAGGCACTACCCCAAAATGTGCTACAATTTTGAAAGCCAAAATGGAGCAACAAAACTCTCCAGTTATTTTTAATGAATGGCTCAAACGCCGTCGAAAAGCCCTCGACCTGACCCAGGACGAGCTGGCAGAACGCGCCGGTTGCTCCGTAGGTGCCTTGCGAAAAATCGAATCGGGGGACCGCAGACCTTCTAAACAGCTGGCGGAGCTGTTGGCCAAAGCGCTTGAAATCCCGGACGAAGACCAGCAGACTTTCATCCGGGTTGCCCGCGGCGAGTTGAATCTGAAGCGATTGGCACAGCTGCCGCTCGAACCCGCCCGGTCTCTCCCCGACGTTGCCAGCCTTCTCCAGGCTCAGCCTGGTATCGCCCTCGAAGCAAACCTCGCGTCCCCTTCGCCTGTCCATCGCATCCCTTTGCAGGCCACCCCCTTGATCGGGCGGGAGGCCGAATTCGCCGCGCTGGAGAGGCTGTTCAACGACCCGCAATGCCGCCTGCTCACCCTGACCGGCACCGGCGGCATCGGTAAAACCCGCCTGGCAATCGAGTTCGGGTTGAATAAACAAGCGGAATTTCCCGGGGGTACTTGCTATTTCCCGCTCGCTTCGCTCAATTCTCCCCAGGAAATTGTGCCTGCCATTGCAGACGTGCTCGGCTGCGGCTTTTCCGGACCTGCCGAGCCGGTGGAACAATTAATGAATTACATCGCAGATCACATCCGGCAGGCTGCCCTTTTTATCTTCGATAACCTGGAACATCTGCTTGTTCAGGATCCAACACAGGACGAAAAATTTGGCCTGGTCGAGCTGATCGCCGAAATCCTGGGGCGCTTGCCGGATGTAAAAATCCTGGGGACATCGCGCGAGCGCTTGAATTTACACGGCGAATGGGCTTATGAGCTGCACGGGCTTTCCGTACCCTCAACCGCTTTTGTGGGACGATTGGAGGAATACGATTCGATTGCCTTATTTGTACGAAGCGCCCAGCGGATTCGACCGGATTTTCAGGTCACAGTCGTTGACCAGTTGTCCCTGATTCAAATTTCGCAGCTGGTCGAAGGAGTTCCTCTGGCCATTGAGCTGGCAGCAGCCTGGGTAGGCATGCTGTCCTGCCAGGAGATCGCCCGGGAGATCAAATCCAACATGGATTTTCTGACCACTTCCATGCGCGATCTCCCCGAGCGCCATCGCTCACTCCGGGCTACCTTTGACCATTCGTGGAAATTATTGCCCCAGGATGAGCGTTGGGCCCTTTGCGGATTATCGGTTTTTCATGGGGGCTTCGACCGCCACGCCGCCCAGCAGGTTGCGGGAGCCTCGTTACTTCTCCTGGCATCTTTGAGCGCCAAATCGCTCGTACGCCGCACGGAGACTGGGCGCTATGATCTGCATGAAGTCATCCGCCAGTTTGCCCTATCCCATCTCAATGAGAGCCCCCTCAACGATGAAACCCGCGCCCGGCATTCCGAATATTATCTGGCCCTGGTGCGGGATAGTGAAAGTAAATTAAAAAGTGCCTCGCAACAAGCGACCATCCGGCGGTTGGCGGGGGAGATCGACAACATCCGCGCCGCCTGGGCCTGGGCGATCGATCAGCACGATTTTGACCGGCTCGGGCAGGCTGGGCGCGGCTTTGGCTGGTACTTCGAAATTACCGGTTTATACCGGGAGGGGACCGAGCAGCTCGGGCTGCTCGTCCAGGCTCTCAAAGCCGGGCCACAGGACGAAGGACGGCGCAGGCTCATGGGGCTCGCCCTGATCCACCAGGCGCTGCTTTACTTCCGCAAAGGCGAATTCGCGCATGCCTGCCAGCTCTATGAAGAAAGCATTCTGATCCTGCGCCCCATTGGTGACCGGACTCTGCTAGCTGATGCGCTGGTTTTTTTGGGCACCATCCTGCATATGTTTGGTGAATATGAACGAGCGAGAGCCTCGCAAGAGGAAGGCCTAGTTTATGCCCGGCAGACTAATCAACGCTGGTTTGAAGCATGGGCCGTCTTCAATCTGGGCTATATCGACAGTCTCCTGGGATGCTATGCGGAAGGGTACGGACAAATGCTGGTTGGCCTGGACATCTGGCGGGAGCTTGGCGACCCGCATGCCATTGCCCTGGGACTGAACTTCTTGGCCCCGACTTTGAATAAATTGGGCCGCTTCGAAGAGGCCAAAGCCTTTATGCAGGAGAGCATCGCCCTGTGCGAGCACTCAAAAAACCGGTGGGGGATGGGCACCGCGTATCGTCACTTGGGATTGGCATATCTCGCCGCCGGTCAAGTCACACCGGCGCAGACTCATTTACTAAAAAGCCTGGAGATCTTCGGCCAGTTTTCCCAAGGCTGGGACATCGCCCGGTCGCTTACCTATCTGGGCGATGCCGCCCGGATGGCTGGGGATTTTCCTGAGGCCAGGAAGTATTACCAGGATGCCCTGGGGTCATCCATAGATGAGCATTTGATTCCGATCGCATTGGACGCTTTATTGGGTCTGGGCGAACTGCAAGCCCAGACTGGCAAGCCCGAAAACGCTCTCAAGTTGTGCTACTACATCCTGGGCAATCCCGTCAGCGAACACGAGACGAAAAGCCGCGCCGAACAGCTGCGGGCATTCCTGGAACCTCAATTAACCTCCCAGCAGGTCACGACGGCCCATTCCCAGGCGCAGGGAGCTGCAATGGATGCGATCGTGGAAATCGCGCTGGAAACAAGGCTTCTCCCTCCTACCGGGACCAGGGATTTCCTTCCTCTACCTTAATTGTAGCCTCGCGCAGCCCGCATCTCTATTCTTCTCCTCAAAATGCAGATCTAAACCTGCTTCAGAACCTCCTCCACGGCGGCCTCAAGAGTTTTGGTCCGTGCGCGCTCTCGGGCTGTTTCTACCTGCTGGCTCGTTAGCTGCGCTTCCAATTCGGCCCGCAGGTCGCTGGCGCGGTTCTTGGTCTTGTGAAAACTGGCGGGGTGATTCAAGACCATCAACAGCAACTCGAGGGCATATTCCAGA
>DASQQR010000289.1:0-3203 GCA_035643335.1 Anaerolineales bacterium | reverse complement strand
ATCGACATTTGAGTGCTCTCTCGGGCTTGAGTTGCGGTAGTGAATTTCTGGCAATTCCTTCAGACGGCGAGCGGCCTGTTCGGGGGTCAGGTCGCGCTGGGCCTCAGCAAGCATTTCGTATCCCACCATAAATTTCTTGACAGTGGCCGAGCGCAGCAGCGGAGGGTAAAAATGGGCATGCAACTGCCAGTGAGTGTAGTCCCCAGCCTGGGTCGGCGCGCCGTGCCAGCCCATAGAATAGGGGAACGAAGTTTCAAATAGATTATCGTACTTGATCAGCAGCGATTTCAAGATCTGCGCCAGGCTGTCTTTCTCATCGTCCTCCAAATCAGGCAGCCTCAGCATCTGCCGGCGGGGCAGAAGCAGAATCTCAAATGGCCAGATCGCCCAATAGGGTACCAGCACACACCAATCGGCGTTCTCGAGGATCAATCGATCTCGCTGCGCTACCTCCAATTCCAGGTAGTCCACCAGCAACGCACGCCCGTTCTCCTCGAAATACTGTCTTTGGCGATGATCTTCTTTGGTCGGTTCATTGGGCACCCGGTCGCTGGCCCACACTTGTCCGTGCGGGTGGGGATTGGAACACCCCATGATGGCCCCCTTATTCTCAAAGATTTGAACCCAGTGGTAGGATCTACCCAGTTCGACCACTTGCTCGCACCAAACCTCTACGACTTTGCGAATGTCGCCGGTTTCCATCTCCGGCAAGGTCAGGTCATGTCGTGGAGAAAAACAGATCACCCGGCAGGTGCCCCTTTCGGACTGAGCGCGCATGAGTGGGTTTGTATCTTCTTCTAGCTCAGGCGTGTCCTCCAACAAGGCCGAAAAATCGTTGGTGAAGACGAACGTAGACGCGTAGTCTGGATTGCGCCCCCCACCGGCCCGTTCATTGCCGGGGCAGAGATAACAGGAAGGATCGTATGCAGGCAAAGTCTCGGGCGCCAGCTTTTCCACCCGTCCCTGCCAGGGGCGCTCGGTGCGATGGGGCGAGACCAGCACCCATTCGCCGGTAAGTTGGTTTTGCCGCCTATGAGGGTAATCCAGATTCATTTAACAGTCCTTTTACACCCCCTCACGTTGAGTTGCTCCTGGCATGTCGGTCCAGCAACAGACCAATAAAATCGAAGGATCTTCAGGTCCACTTCTCTACACGTTTCAATATTTCAATCTCTTCCTCCTCGTTGCTGGTCGCAACCCATAAAAACAGTCCCTTTGGATCCATGACATGCATAAAATCATCCAGATCCTCTTTGCTCAAATCGACAATGACAGGCATATCCTTGTCCTGAAGTTCTCGGATAAACGGCAGCCATTGCATGATGGGATAGTCATCGCCGACGCCCTGAACCCACTGCACCGCGTGAATTTCGGGTACGCTCAAGATCGCATTCAGATGGCGGGCTACACCCTTCCCGTCCACGTGGAAAATATTGTGGGTCATGGTTTTGACTTCGCGCTGCAAGATGGGCAGTCCGAAACGCTCGAAGAATTCGGTCGAGATCATGGCCGAGAAGTCACAGCTGGGGATATGCATGCGCCCAAAGGACGGAATGCCCATCCAGCTGACCGAGAGCTGGTTCTCAGCTTTCAGCAGGGTGTCAAAATGATCGTAAATCGTTTCAAAATCGGCAATAGCCAGGCTGGCCAGTCGCTCCACTTGTTCAGGGCTATCGATCATGTCCATGCACAACTGCAGCGGATCACGCCAGGCGGCGGCACAATCTAATCCTGGGTGCAGGTCAGTATAGCCAACCAGGAATTTCCCTGGGCATCGCTCCAGAGCGCATCGGGTGAGCTCTTCCAGTTTTGTGAAGTACTCATTGTGCATGTCCAACTTCAAGTTCTCGACATCCGCCCAGTCCCGCACCGGTGGACTCGACCAGGATGTGACTTCACCGAACTCCAACTCCGCGCCGTAAAAAGCTGCATATACTTCCGGCCCCAGGTTGGGCCAAAACACCGGGAAAGTCTCCCCGTGGAAGCGACGACCTTCAATCGATTTTTCGAATAACGCCATCTGAGTCTCGGCATCAAACCACCAGGCCTTCTTTTCTTCCCTGGAGAAATCGGAGATATCTTCTTTGGCCGCCTCCAGGAAGGCGTTGTGCGCCTCAAAACGGATAGGAGCGCGGTCGAGCACCTCATTCTGAAACCAGGCGTACACCCGCTGCATGGCCATGTCGAATCCGGGCATGCCCTCGATTTCCACAGACCACCAATCTCGAACCTGAGGTGATTGATCTATATCAACAGTCATCTAACCAATCAGCTGCCTGGCGAGCGAGACGGCCCGGCTGGCATCCGGTGCATAACCGTCGGCGCCGATTTCCTCTGCGTAGCCTGGGGTGACGGGAGCGCCACCGACGATGATTTTGACCTGGTCGCGCAGGCCGGCTTCAGTGATCGCACGGATAGTGGACTTCATCATTGGCATGGTTGTGGTGAGCAGGGCCGACAAGCCAACCAGGTCAACACTGTCTTCCTTGAGCGCAGCCACGAATTCATCAGGACCAACGTCCGTCCCCAGATCTTGAATCTCAAACCCGGCTCCTTCCAACATCATGGCGACCAGGTTTTTTCCGATATCGTGCAAATCGCCTTTGACAGTGCCAACCACCACCTTTCCAGCAGGCTTTATCTCGGATTGGACCAGCAAAGGCCTGATGATTTCCAACCCGGCCTTCATCGCGCGGGCCGCGACCAGCATCTCCGGGACGTAGTACTCGCCCCCCTCGAATAGGCGCCCCACTTCGCCCATGGCCGGGATCAGGCCAGCCTGCAAGATTTCCCCGGCCTCGATCCCGGTATCCAGCGCGGCCTGCACACCCGCTGTAACCCCGGTCATGTCGCCTTCGATCACTGATTTGCTGAGAGCTTCCAAATATTGCGCCATGTAAATGCTCCAATCTGGACTAATTCATGCGGAGCTGCAAGGAGTATTCAGGACGGTGTCCACCATTGCCCAGAAGTTCTCCATCGGGGTGTCTAGCTGCACATGATGGGTAGGAGCCAGGATCAAGCCACCTTTTCGCCCTACCGTCGCCAGGCGATCTACGACCTCGGATTCGACCTGCCCCGGTGAGCCAAAGGGTAAGGTGCGCTGTTCGTCGATCGTGCCCCAAAAACTGAGCCGGTCGCCGAACTGCCTGTTGACTTCCGCCGGGTTCATGCTGGCCGGCTGGACCGGATTGAGCACATCG
>DASQQR010000288.1:0-8831 GCA_035643335.1 Anaerolineales bacterium | reverse complement strand
CTGGCAAACCAGTCCATCACTGTATCCTGGTGAAGCCATCCGGGGACATTAAAACGGTTCTGCATCCCCAGGCGAGCAATTTCAGCCTCAATCCGGGCGCGTTCTGGCCCATCCCCGATCATAACGCAGTCCCAATCCAGTTCACGCAGCTCAGCAAGGGTGCGCACGACCTGAACTGGATTCTTCTCCGGCATGAACCTTCCGGCCCAAATCACCCGAGGGGGCACTCCAACCTCGATCACACCCGGACACAGGGACTCAAAATTAAACCCATTCGGGATCACGCGGATATCCACCGGATAATGGCGCAAAGCCAGCTGGCGAGTGTGTTCACTGACCGCCACCACGCTCCTGGCTGAACGCCAGATGGGCTGAGTAAAAGGATAAACCCATTGAAACCATCGGGCCGTCTTTTCCGGAGCGCCTCCGGGTACATCGCCTCCGTGGACCGTTAGGATGTACGGGACACCCGTAAATACTGATAGCGCCCAGGCCAGAGCACCCGCCGGGACAGCGAAGTGCACGTGGATTATATCCGGTTGCCAGTCACGCGTCAGGCGCAAGCCTTTTCGGAACCCGCTAGTAACGAAGCGCGCCATCTCGCTGAATCTGGCCCGGTAGGGGACCAGGCGGCCGCAGTCAATCCGGTAAACGCTCACGGCGTCGATCCGTTCTTCCTTGGGAAGACCCTTGATATGAGTGGTCAGAACCTTCAATTCGTGCCCGCGCTGCACCAGCCCGCGGCACAAATCCTGGATCACCTTCGCCCCGCCGCCTCCCACCGGCGGAAACTCGTGGGATAAAACGAGTATCCTCAATGCCTAATCCTTTACCGCCTGGGCTCCAACACCTCGATGCCAACACTCTTCAGAAGCTCTTTGCGCTGGTAATATTCCAGCAAAGGACGGGTGATTCGCTCGATCCAAACATCATTCTCTTCACCGAAGGGATATTCGCTGCCCTTGATGCGAGCTCCCAGGGGATCACTGATGATCAGGGAAAAGCGATGATTCCTAATATCGTTGTAAAAGGTGTTTAGATAACGCTCATTTCCAGCCATGGCCATCTCCATCAAAAACACATTTTCGTATTTTTCCACCAACGGGACTCCTTGAATATAGCCAAAGGTCAACAAATGCCTCTGGGAGATGAACAACACCTCTCCATTCTGCCCGGCGGCATCCTGAGTGAGGTCTCTCAACGTCGTCAACGCGGCTTCCGCACGCTGCGTCTCCGAGAGCTTCAACGGACCCCCTTGACTGACAGCCAGCACCACGGGAACGATCACCGCGAAACCCAGTAAGATCGGTGAGAAGTTCCTGCGCATCCCTGTCTTGCGAACATCCGGGACAATCCTTCCGAAAAACACATATGCGCCGAGGACAAACAGCAAAGTCAAAAAAGCGTCCATGTTGTGTAAATTGCTACCGCCGCCGATCTTAGTGCTGACCACCACGCCGCCCAAAAACAAGACCAGTAAGATTGAACCTTCGGCCAGTTTTCGAAGGGGATGCAGACCCTCCATACCCTTGACTAGAACGATGGCCAGCGGCGCGGAGACTATCAGAATTCCTGGCAAAATTCCCAGCGGAAAAGTAGGATTGGGCAAAAGGCGGTACCACAGCAGGTCCGAAGATAAGCTGGATGCAAAGAAAGAGGGATCTGCCCTGGACCACAAAACATACAGAGCCTGGGAACCAAAGGCAACCAACGTCCCGGAGCCGATCCATACAGCCGGCTCGAGGAAATATGCAACCAGCCCCTTCCAGGCAATGGCGCGATCGCTCAACTGTTCGTCCGTTGCACCTGAACCGGTGAGTCGCTGCGTTTTCTCAGGTTTGAGTTTATCTGCCGGACCAAGTCTCACCTCAAGGAAATAAATGGATGCTGCCAACAGTCCAGGCACCGGAGCCCAATTAATCCGGCTGATGCCTGCCCATGCTGAAGCGACCAGCACCACCAGCAACGATTTCCAAAAGCTGCGGCTATCGAACCACCATAACACGACCAGCGCGGATACCAGAAGATGGTAGTAGACGGGACCCTGCAATAAGAACAAAGCCGCCCATAGGACGAACAAAAACCGAGCCCACACGTTGGATATGGACAGGCGCTTTGCCAGGAGGTAGGCGGTGCCGCCGGTGATGCCCAGCCACAACACTACCTGCCATAAACGGTGAAACCACAGCGGCAGGCCGGAAATCAAGAATGGAATCGCTTGCAGCATATAACGGGTGGGATGCAGCACAGATGGTTGGGCACTTACACCGTAAACCTGCCTTGAGAAGAATAGCGAAGCATAATAGTAACGACTGGCTTCCGACCAACCCAGAGAAAATGGATAGGTCGATACATCTGGGATGAAAGCGGCGATCTTATATCCGCTGCCCACCAGCAACCAGGAGGCAGCAAGAGCCACCAGCAAATCAGGGAGTAAGCCGCTTGCCATTAATAGTATCGCTCCGGCGAAAACCGCCAGGCCGAATGAACTAAGGCGCACGCTCAGGTTATCGAAAAAGTATGCTTGGGGGCCCAAAAGCAGGTATGAGAATGCCGCTACCGGGATCAAAAACAAAAACAGGTTGAGCCTTCCCAGCCGGTTAAGCACCACCAGCAGCATCCCAAACCAACGTCCTATTTTGAGCCCCCAGGCCGTCCAGCTCGTGATCAGAAGGACCATCGCCAAGACCGCCCCAGATACCCCCAGCCCAAGAGCAGCCGTCCATTTGCGTGAGGCAAACAAAAAGCCAAGCTCTTTGTCCAAGAGGATGATCTGATATACCATCACAGACAGCGAGACAATCATCACTGCCAGTCCGGCCCTCAAAATCGCCATTCGGTCGTGATCGTTCGTCCTCAGCTCGCTGATCGATAGATCCATCTGCTATTGTCGTTGAGAAGCGCTCGCATTCGTCCCGGCAACCACCTCAGACCGTCCCTTCGTACCCGCCAGCAATCCAGGCACAAAGGCAGCTCCCGGCAAACTACCGAGCATCATGGCGGTCCGGAAGAGAAGCGCGGCACTAAGGCTACTTTGAACCGTTGCCCCAGCCATAACGGAAAAGATAAAGGTCATCGATACTTCCTGAAGGCCGTAGCCATTGATCGAAACTGGCAACAAGGTCACAAAATATACCAGACCATACAGTCCACCCACCAGTAAGATGGGAATATCTTGCCCCATCCCGCCAAAAAACAACCATATCGCCCCAAATATGCACACCATGTGCACCCACGAATACAGCAAGGATATGGCGAGAGCCTTGGGCTGGCCAATCCAGATGGAGATGGCCTTGATCAGTTGGCGAAAAACCTTGCTACTCCTTTCCAAGATTGTGCGCCACCATTTTCCGAGCGGAAGCGCCGCGGCGCAGGCGATCAAGCGAGCCTGGTAGAACTGGTAGAAAGAGGTTTCTCCAACTTCTATCATCAGGAAACGTGGCAAACCGAACGGGAGGATCATTGCCATGCCAGCCATCCCCACCAACCTGTCTACCACCAGAGAGGCCGCCGAAATCACTGTATCATAGTTGAGCTGCACTGCGCCAGCTAAACGAATAACATCACCACCGATAGTCGTGGGCAGGAAATTGGAGGCGAATAAGCCAGCAAAGTTGATACGAATGCTTTGTCCAAGAGACATTCCAACCCCGGCTGAGCGCAGCAGTACGTACCAACGGCCCGAGACCGCCAGGCGAGAGATCAATATCAACGCCAAGGCCAAGACAAATCGCCAGACTGGAATTTGACGTACGGCAGCACCGATTTCCTGCCACCCTTGCTGGCTCAACAGATACACGAGCAGGATCCCAGCTATCAGCGTACCGCCCAGGCGAATCACGAAGGCCGACCTAGCGGAGATTTTTCCTAGAAATTTGGGTTTACCCGTCAAGGTGCACACTTCTCCAAGTTGATTAATTGTCGAAATTGATGCAGATCCGAGTAATGGTGCTCAGAGACAATCTGGATGCACGCCTCGGAAAGAGAGGCACGCGCCGCATTCGTTAAGCCCTCCCACCAGACTTCATCAATATAAACGTATTGGAATCCGTCCTCCAAGAACTGGCTGACCGAGGGATTCTCTCGCAGTCTCTCCCATTCCGCTGAATGCCCATAATCATAAGACATATTTCCCTCAACCACGCGGGTTAGCCGCCCAGTAATGGCCACTGCCCGCCAGGTCTGGGGATCAAAAACCTGGCTTGCGGGTAATAAGCGGTCCCACACATCTCTAGCAACCCGAGAGTCCAATCCATTCATACCATCTTCGGTGAGTACGGCCTGGGAAGCCGCCGTCAACTCAGTCCCGGCCACCACAAATCCACCCAAGACCATTAAAACCAACCCCGCAATCGCTGGATATCGAATAGCGCTCATCCACCGCGGAGATTGGTCCCATAACATAATCACCAGAACGATCGTCCATACTAGCAGGCCGTGTTTCGTAAAGCGCACGATATCGCGGTCATATTCATAGGAGAAAAAGACCGGCAGAGCAACTCCCAGCCAGGCACTCAGAGCCATAGTACCCACAACCCAGTCCCCCAGTTTAAAACGCTTCCACGCCCACCAGGTGATCCAGGGCGTAAATAGGACCACAGGACCCAATTCCAGGATCGCAACCAGGAGCTGCGGTGGCGAGAAGATCGATAGAGCGCCCAGGTGCCCAGAATAGATCGCTGGTGGCCAACGCAGGCTAAAACCACCAACCGCAGCGGATCCATCTGCGAGAGAGGGCGAGGCGCTCCCCGAACTGAAGACCAGTTTGCGGACGACCTCGGTAATCGTCCCACCCTGAAGCAAAGCCACGGGAAGGGAGACGATGACTGCCAGACCGATCCACTTAATCATATCATCCCCGGTGCTGCGTTTCTTCCAGATCCAGTAAAGATCTGCGATCATGGCAGCAATCACGAACAGTCCGTAACTGGACTCCCACACCAGCCCCCACAACGAAAACAAGATCGCCAGAATCAGCCAAGCAGATGGACGCCGCATACGGGGGATAAGCATCCAGACTATCAACAGGATCACCAGGGACATGGTGCTTGGTCCAGCGTTGATTGCCATCACCAGCGGCCATCCTATTCCACTCATAAAAGCGTAGATGAATGGCGCAGGAGGCCCATCGCCGATCTGGATTCCCTGTAAGATCGCCTGGGACAGGGGCATCCCTACCACCGCGTCAACTGAGCGTACTCCGATCAACGGATCGATCTTCTTCATCAAGTTGGAAGGCAACAGGAGCAGCAAATAACGGGTACCCGTCGAAAATGCCAGCACCCCAGCCATAAGCAGGCCAGCCAATCGGTGACTCACATACCGTTTTCCCAGCAAGGCAGCTAGTAAGAGCACATAAGCCCCAGCGATGGCTTTGCTCAGATCAAAAGCGCTCCAGGGGAGCAAACCGCCCAAGCGCATTAAACTGGCACCCAAGAGCTGGAAACCGTAATGATAGGCAAAGAAAACGGCGGCGTTCATATAGTGATGCGGTGGGATATCTCCTGCAGCCATGGTCGAAACAATGGATATATTTTTCCGATCGTCAAAGATCGCCATCCCTCTTGCGACACTAGCGAAAAGCCACACCAAAATCAATCCTATAACAAGCCAGCGCCATATCTTCAGGTCATGCCAGTGCAAGAGCGGTCTTTTTCCTTTCCAGGAATAGCCCAGACCCAGAGCGAAAACCAAAAAAGCCGCCCCAATAAATGTCTCGGTCGGCGCAATCCAATGACCCAGCAGGTTCACAAACCACAAATAGCTGCATAAACCAAGCCCAAATCCCAACAACAATCGCTCGCTAGATTCCAATTCAAAGGCGTGTCTGGCCAACAGCCATCCCCCTACCACCCAAATCGCGCTAATCACTAACCATTGGCCGAAAATCAAAGGATTTTCAACTCGAAACCAGTACATCAGCTATTGCCTGATTTGCGAAAGATGTGAATGGCCGAATTATTGCGGCAGTCAAGCAGAGGCGGCGTCGGAGGCAACTCATCATATGCGGCCGATTCAACCAGCTCCCGCAACCATCCATAATAGTTCTGTTCTTCGATCAGGATGATATCAGCTTCCTGCGCCCACCGGTGAGCCAATTCCTCGCTCCAGAATCCGTATCTGGCCAACGCGTCCGGGTCGCCGCCCCGGCGCAAAGAGTAAGTGCCATTAAACTGAGCTGGAAAAATCTTGATATTCGGCAAATAGAGCAGCGGGACGGTCGAATCGCCGCCATTCCAATACACCAGTGAGCCATCTGGAATTTCTCGCCGCAGGTGGGCGCCGGCAATCTCGTAATTACGGATAATATCTCCACCGCAGTCGTAACTACTGTACCCACCCCCAAAGATCCCGCTGGGGGACAAGAGCAGACCCACCGCGAGCAAGGCCGACAAAGCCATCCACCCTCTAGAATGGAGCTCAAAACGCCACTGCCGGTAGAGGGTCCGGTTAAAGCGGACTGCAACTACTATAAGGATAAGCCCAGCCAACGCCCCCAACAGGGTCGGCACGAGCATCCGCAGGAATCCAAGTGCGCCTTGTACGAGCATGCTATAGGGCAGTCCATACATACTGGACAGGACACCCCAAATCGCCACTGAACCGGGCAAGAACCGGAAATTGCTCAGACGCGGCACCTGGATGGCCAGCAGTGAGCGGACCATGTCTCCCGATACCAGCCGGGTACCCATATCCCGATAGTTGCTAAATCCGATGCCGGCGGTCGCGGACAGGATCACCAGGTAGATCGCCAACTGGTACCCCCTCGAAACCATTCGTCTCCAGGATGAAAAGGTAATAATTAAGAGGATGATTCCCAAACTAGCGAAAAAGGACAGATACACCGGGAAGCAATAGACACAGTAATCCTGTCCCAAGGAAGCCCACATGTGTGACAGCACCATGATGAGCAGAAGAATGGAAAGAAACACGGCCATTCTCAATTGGCTTTTAGACCACCAATCCTTTCGTCGGGGCCACAAAATCCAGACCGCTGCCGCAGCCATAATGGCAAAGAAATGGAAACGAATACCGCCGAGGAAACTGGTCGCCCGCATCTCCAGGGTCACTTTGGGACTCCAGATCGGCTCTGAGCCGGCAGGATGGCCCCAGGGTCTCAAAAAAGGAACCAAATCCAAAGGGAGCCAGTGAGCCCAGATGCGCAGGATTCCCGGCCAGTAAAGCGCGTGGCCGATAATCACCGGTAGGCTACCTGCTGCGGTCGCCAGCAGCCCAACCTTCCAGCCGTTCTGCCAGAAGATATAGGCCAACAGGAGGATTAAGAAGGGAGCCATGTTTACACGCGTCATCAGCATGATCCCCGCCAACGCCGAGCCCAAAAGGATTTGCCAGAGCGGCTGGCCTTTTCCGAGGGACAGCACCAGAGCCCAAATCAACATGCAAGCCAGCAGCACTTGCGAATTGGACAGGCTGTATAGCTTGATCACCGCTGGGTTCAATGCCATGGCCCAGACTGCCAGTGCGCCCCACCACCGGCCTCTTAGACGCTGCGCCAATGCCCACAGTCCAAACACCGCCAGGACGCCCAGGGCGATCGCCAGATATCTCCCGGTCCGCAAGCCTGGCCCAAAGATGAGCTGGATGTATCCCGGAATTAGAAATGCCAGGGGCATGTGATTCGTCCAGGGACCATAGTCTTGATAAGGGCAATATTTGCCTGTGGCAAACAGGAAGCCTTTATTTAAATAAGCGCCCTCATCTAGCAGGGAAACCTGCGTGTGAGCATAGACCCAGGCTTGGATCACGTAAACCATCTCCCCAAGAATCGTGACCCCCGCGATCACGCGGGAATCATAGATCAAATACCGCCAATCCAGGGCCTTGCGCATTAATAGATTTCCTGGCTCAAACGCTTCAGATCGGCATCTATCATCATCCGGATCAGGTCTTCAAACCCAACCCGAGGCTCCCAACCCAGTGCTTGATTTGCTCTGGTCGGGTCGGCAACCAGCAATTTGGTCTCCGCAGGACGGAAAAAGCGTTCATCTTGAACTATGTAATTTCGGTAATCCAGGCCCAGGTAGCCAAACGCGATCTCACACAACTCACGGACCGTGCGTGTCTTACCGGTGCCAATCACATAATCTTGTGGTTCATCCTGCTGGAGCATGCGCCACATGGCTTCAACGTAGTCTCGTGCAAAGCCCCAATCCCGGCGAGAATCCAGGTTGCCCAAGCGCAATTCATTCGCCAAACCTAACTTGATCCTGGCAGCCCCATACGTGATCTTTCGGGTGACGAACTCTAGGCCCCGGCGTGGGCTCTCGTGATTGAACAGAATGCCGGACAAGCAAAACATGTCGTAGGACTCGCGGTAATTTACTGTAATCCAGTGGGCGTACACCTTTGCCACGCCGTAAGGACTGCGCGGATGAAACGGTGTCTCTTCGCGCTGAGGCACCTCGCATACCTTGCCGAACATCTCGCTGGAAGAGGCCTGATAGAAACGAGTGACCGGGTTGACCAGCCGGATTGCCTCCAGCAGACGTGTCACACCGAGACCGGTTACTTCGCTCGTGAGAACCGGCTGGCTCCACGAAACCGGGACGAAAGATTGCGCAGCCAGGTTATAGACCTCATCGGGGTGATACCTTTCGATCACATCGACTAGTGAACTCTGATCATACAAATCCCCCTGGATGATTGTGATGTCGTGTTGGATATGCCGTATGCGTTCAAAGGTGACTGTGCTGGAACGGCGCACCATCCCGACCACATGATAGCCCTTATCTAGTAAAAGTTCGGCCAGATAAGAACCATCCTGGCCTGTAACGCCAGTAATCAAAGCAGTGCGCATCCAGGTCTCCAAG
>DASQQR010000287.1:0-3924 GCA_035643335.1 Anaerolineales bacterium | reverse complement strand
AGTTCCGGGAACCGGAATGAGTAGCCAGCGGCAAGAAGTTTCGCCGGTTGCATGCGCCGGCTGGATAGAGCCAACTCCTCACCCATCTCACCCATCACCAGGCGTACCATGAAAGCGGGCATAGTGCCTCCACATTTTTGTTCCAGGGCCTGTGAGGCGGCGATAGCAAAGTCGCCGTTGCGCATTGGATTGGGACTGGCGGCGTTTACCGCTCCGGATAAGGTCTCTGTTACAAGGGCAAACTCAATGATCGAAGCCAGCTCGTCCCGCCCAACCCAGCTCACCCACTGCTGCCCATCTCCAGCCTGAAAACCCACTCGCAGCAAAGCAGCTCCACCCAGGACCATTGGGATGCGCAGGTGCACGACCCGGATGCCGGCTTCGCTTGCCGGGGCGGTGGCTGCCTCTCCATCTCGTTGAAGGCTGGCAAGAAAGCTCGTTCCAGCGGGGCTGTCCTCCGTCAAGATTGTGTCCCCAGATGAAGGGTAATACCCCATCCCTGAAGCGCAGATCAGCACTCCCGGTTTTTGTGCGCACCCAGCCAGCGACTCGGCCAGCAGGCTATTCGTCGCCAAACGATTGGCGCGAATCTTCTGTTTGGCTTTGTTCGTCCAGCGCATCGGCCAGGGCATAGTGGCTAGGTGAACGACCCCGTCGAAGCCCTCCAGGCCGGGGGTGTCAATTTCACCGGCGTCAGGGTCCCACCAGACTTCGCCCGGGCCGGGCGTGTGCCTGGCCAGGCGAATGACTTCGTGACCGCATTCAGTCAAGTGGCGGGTCACCGCTGACCCGACCATCCCATTAGATCCAGCGATTAGAGTTTTCATGTTTTTCTCCTTTCCTTATCGGAATCCTGGGTGGATAGACCGCCGCTGGCAACTGAGATCAAGGTCAGGTTGAGATCGCGGACGCGCTCAAGCAGCCCGTGGAGCGCGGCCTGGTCGGGGAGCAGGCCGGAAAGCAGGGTCTCGTCTCCTTCCAGGTACGTCAACTTCAAGCCTGCAAACCAATCCGACCAGCGTTGATCCAGGTGGCTCTTAATCTTGATCTCGTAGTATTCCGGCATATCAGCCCTCCTTAATTAGTATCTGGCTGTACTGTAGACGCCGCATCCCCATGCGGCGGGGGAGGGCATCCCAACACCCTTCCTGCAGTTGTGTACTAAGCACTAGTATCTGGCTCTAGTTTAGCGCCCCACGAGCAAGCCCGCATCTGCCAAACGGGATATCCAGGGTTTATTTCCACGGTTTATCGGTAAGCTTGTTTACCCGTAATCCCATTTGCGCCTAAACGCAGTTGCCCGTTATCTTTCCCCTATCACGACAAATCCCAAAGAGGCAACAATCATGTTATACAAGCAGAGCTATATTGAAGACGAGCAAGACCAGGATAGCGATTAGGAAATATAAGCGCATGAAGTGCTCTAAGGAATGGTTTTTAAGCGCCAACCCGGTAAGCAAGGCAGCCATACCAGCCACGGTCAATGATATGTATGGGAGACGAATTAGCAATTGTTGCCAAAATGCCAGTTCTGGATACGGACGGGGCCAGGAAAAATATACCATGTTGGGGATGATGAGTATAACCATTACGCAGAACAGACCGAAAAGCGAGGCCAATGCAATCAATCCCCACGCCCAAACCTTCCAGCGACCGGCCACAGTTGTTGTGGCTGAACCTGCCCCCGCCCTTTTTCGCCGCATACCCGAGATCAAGGCTCGTATAGGCCAGAGCAGTAGGGTAGACAGGAAAATAAGCCCGCAAACGGAGTAGATAACGATCCGAAACCACATAATTCGGCTGTCGGCTTTAACCATGTGGATGTTGTTGAACGACAAGTCCGGACCCTGCAAATCAAGGGCGACACCTGAGGGTGAGAAGAATAACCCTGGCTCAACTTCGGTCAGTGCTGCAACCTCCCCAAGATATGCGCAAGAGAGCTCACCATTGGCATAACTGACTTCGACCGTATCACCTGGCATTCCAAAAGATTGAATAATATACTCTCCTGCGTAATTGATTCTCCGGCTTACCGCAGATGTATCATCTGGGAGCGCTTTTCTCCTGATGAGATTTCTCAATTCATGATTCGTCAGGGGCGTCTCTCCATCTGCAGGGAGATATGCTGGCTCTATCGCGTTTGAATTTTCTGCCCTTTGAGCATAAAGTTCGGGAGATCTGGCAATCATACTGTCCAGCACCCCTTCGCTCAGGTTGTAAGCGTATGAAACCGTTGGCTCTGCATTCGTCAGCACCACTGAACCTAATTTCAGATCGGGGTACCAGACCATGCTACTATTGAAACCAAAGCCACCCCCGCCATGTTGAAAGTGCCTCGCTCCGTTACGGATACTGACATCAATCCCCAGACCGTAGCCTACAATTTCGGCTACAGTATTGGGTGGCGTATACATCGTTTCCGCTAAATCCTCCTGTAGCAGGCGCCGTCCATCAATGGCACCTTCATTGATGTGGAATTGTAGATAACGGGCCATGTCCGCTGCAGTCGTCCACACTCCACCTGAGGGGATTAACAGGAAGTCAACCGGAGGTGGCAAGGGGACACCAGCGTGTCCTATCGCCCGGGTGGTGCTGGCGCGCACCTGTTGCACATCTAGCGTACTGTCTTTCATACCCAATGGTTGCAGCACCTTCTCCTGCACATATTGGATGAATGGCATCCCGGAGCGCACTTGCAGGATGTAACCCGCCAGGTCAATGCCCAGGTTGGAATAACTATAGTAAGCTCCAACTGGAAACTTCAACCAGGTGTCCGAGATGCTGGCAATATGCTTCTCGAAAGAGTAGGCCGGCAGGTCAAAGTTTCCGCCGTATGGCGCTTCGTGTGCAAAACCCGCGGTATGACTGAGCAGCATACGTAGAGTGATTTTTTGTTCGGGATGGTCCTCAAAAATACTGTTGACACGGAAATTTGGCAGGTAATCGGTGATGGGTGCATCCAGATCCACCAGGCCATCTTGGGCGGCAAACATGGCCGCCGTTGCGGTGAAGGATTTTGACATGGACTGAATCGAGAAAAGGGTGTCCTGGGTGACAGGAATCCGGCGGTTCCAATCCGTGTACCCAAAACCCTCCATCCATAGGATGCTCTTGTCATCGACGATAGCGATTGCCAGGCCAGGGATGTTAGCCTGCTGCATCATTTTCGGGATCTCCTGGCGGTATTTAGCAATCGTGTCGGCCATCAGGTCCGACGCAATGGTTGTTCGAGCGGCAGGCACGACCGCGGCAGGAGCGCCGCAGGACGAGATAAAAACCATCAGGAGCAGTACAATTAGTTTTTTTTGGATCTTATTCGCGTTTAACAGGAGTTCTCCTCTTGTGGACAATTTTGTTTCCATTTGATAAACGGTCCTCTTCAAGTGTTCTTGTTCCACAGCTTATATGCGCCGAACACCACCAGCGCCGCAATCGAAATCACGACCGAGATGCGTGGGTCCCACATGGCGCTGAATAGCACGATCAAGGCTGAGATAATTGCCAGGATTCCTTCAGTTTTTGGGTTCATTGTCGACTCTCGCTGGATGCGCCACGACCACACATACTGCACACGCCGCGCCGCCGGTAGTAGTAGCCCAGCGTTGCCACCGCGAGCGCCACACCCCAAACTGGGAACAGCAAGGTGGGGCCGACCTGGAAGACTATTTCCCAGATGAGTCCTATGCCCTCTGACCCAGCGGCCGCTGAATTAGCGACCATTTGGTCTAAGCCGGACCATATCCCGATGCCGCCCGCGATCAGCAACACCGCTGCGAGCGAGGCTGGGATGACCGCCAACGCGATGGGGACCCGGCGTCCAGCCAGGCCGGTCATCCAGCGCGGGAATACCTCACCCCACCGCTGCACCAATCCGAGCATGAGCACCGCGCCCAACAGGATGAAGTTCCCCAGGAAGAGTGCTCC
>DASQQR010000286.1:0-6607 GCA_035643335.1 Anaerolineales bacterium | reverse complement strand
GTTCGCGCCCAGATTGCCAGTATCCTGGTCAGCGATGTGCATCGAGCCACCTTTGCCGCGGCAATACCCCTCCACCTTTCCAAGCAATTCGGCGAACATGCGGTCAACCGAGGCCCCTTTGGCCAGGCAATGCCCGTGTCCGCGGTGAGTGCTGGTGATATAGTCGTCCCTCTCCAGTGCCTCGCAAACCCCGACCGCCACGGCTTCCTGGCCGATATACAAATGCGCCAGGCCGGGCATTTTGGCGCTCTGATACAGCTCGTTGACCTTCTTTTCGAACTCCCGGATCTTGGCCATTTGTTGGTACATCTTCAAGAACTGCTCGACATCCGCAATGGGTTGCGCAGTTCCGGTCTCTAAATCCCTATCGGCGAGGTCAGCCATTATGCTACCCCTGACAGCTTTGCCAAAACTTCAAATAGTATGGCGAAATCTTTGTCCTGCATTCCCAGGCCCCGGGCCGCGGTCAGAAGTTCATTGGTGATAGCCGTAGTTGGCAGGGGCACATCCAGCTGCCGGCCAAGTTCCAGCGCCAAATTCATGTCCTTTTGCATCATGTTTACATCGAACCAGGCCTCCTCCGGTTGCTCAAGCACAAAAGGACCGCGGTACTTCACCATGGGCGAGGCGATCACGCTGTGGAGCAGGACTTCGACGGCCGTTTCACGCTGGATCCCGATCTTTTCGGCCAACAAAACCCCTTCGCTGAAGGCCAGCATCTGCACCGCCAGGCTCAGGTTGGTGGCGATCTTCATCCCCACGGCCAGGCCGTTGGCGCCGACATAGGTGACTTTCGGGCCGATGTCTTCCAATACCGGCTTGACTTTTTCAAAGGCGGCTTTATTTCCCCCCACCATGATGGACAATTTACCCTCTTCCAGGGTGCTGACGCTGCCGGAGACCGGGGCATCCAGCATCTGCGCGCCTTTGCCAGCCGCCTGCGAGGCGATCTTTTTGCTGGCTGCTGGGCTAACAGTGCTCATATCCACGTAAATCTTGCCAGCGCTTAACCCAGCCAGGATGCCATCCGGTCCACTGGTTACGGCTTCCAAAGCATGGGTATTGGTCACCATGGTGAAGGTGACGTCGGCGCTTTCGGCGACCAGACGCGGCGTGTCCGCCCACTTCATGCCCGCGTCCAGCAACCAGCCGGCTTTGGATCTTGTGCGGTTATATCCGACCACCGGATGGCCAGCCTCCAAGAGGCGTTTTACCATCCGCCCGCCCATTACACCTAAGCCGACAAATCCAAGGGTCAACATAGGACCTCCTCGTTCAATCACCACCAAAAATCAATGCGTAGAGCCCAGGGTTTGATGCGTCGACTTTACGAATGCAAATCTCCGGCCTCCACGTAACCACCCCGCAAGATCGCCGCCGAAAACCCTGGGGGCTTACTGCAAATCCAACGAAGCTTCACTATCTTCGTGCACCTGCCGCATGTGTTCGTTCATAGTGTCGCGGGCAGCAACCGAGTCATGGCGGACAACAGCCTCAAGGATCATCTTATGATGAGTCTGGGCGCGCTGCATGCCTCCCGGCACCATGGCAATGCGTTCGCGCAACTCACGCAGGAGATCCACCAGTGTATCGACCAGGATCAGGACAATGGGGTTCTGGGTCCCTTCAGCCAGCGCCAGGTGAAAATCCATATCCGCTTCGATAAAGGCGTCCACGTCCGCGAGGGACTCATCCATGCATTTCACCGCTTCCTGCATGGCAAAGATTTGCTCAGCTTTGGCGCGCGAGGCAGCCAGCGCGGCGATCTCTGGCTCGAGAATGTTGCGTACCTCGACCAGATACCGGGTGCCCTCCTCAAGCCCAATTTTCAGCATCAATCCGATCGAATGGCGCATCGCCTGGGTTGTGCCATCGGTGACGAAAGTCCCCCTTCCGGGCTGAATCTCCACCAAACCCTTCTGGGTCAGGGCTTTCATGGCTTCGCGCACCGCTGTCCGGCTAACGCCAAATTGTTTGGTTAATTCACGCTCTGGAGGCAGCTTGTCACCTGGTCTTAGATCCCCATTTGTGATTCGCTCTTCGATCTGCTCAACGATCTTTTCGTAAAGTCGCCCGATTTGTATTTCTTTGTACATGCGCTCCCTGAAAGACGTGTGGTTGAGTGGTATGATGTTAATATGGTAATATTAGACCAATGTTATCCGATATATGCAGACTTGTCAAGAGGGGCTATGTTATAATAACCAACCTCGAGAACAATTCAAGTAACTTGTCGTTGACATCCCTTCAGGAATTGGTTTAACAGATGCACACAGGCTGGCGAGCCACCGGCAAATTGCCGGGGGCCGGGTCGATATTTGTCCTCGAGGAACGGGAAGAGCGACCGAATATGTACTACACGCGCGAACAATTGGAAGACCTCGAAGATAAGAGCCTGGCACCTTATGGGTTGCGCAGCAAAAACAGTAGGGGACGAGCCTACCCGGAGGATGAGCCCGAGTACCGCACCGCTTTCCAGCGGGACCGGGATCGCATCCTGCACACAACTGCCTTCCGCCGCCTGGAGTACAAAACTCAAGTGTTCATCATTCACGAAGGCGATTATTACCGCACCCGGCTGACTCATACTCTGGAGGTCGCGCAGATTGCCCGTACGGTGGCGCGCGCCTTGGGCGCCAACGAAGATCTGGAAGAAGCCATCTGCCTGGCCCATGATCTCGGGCACGCCCCTTTTGGACACTCCGGAGAGGTCGCCCTGGCTCGCTTAATGAAGGATCATGGCGGTTTTGATCACAATAAGCAATCTCTGCGCATCGTCACCGAGATCGAAGAACGCTATCCTAATTTTCCCGGGCTCAACCTGACCTGGGAGGTGCGCGAAGGCATCGTTAAACATGAATCCGAATATGATGTTGCCGACGCCTCGGAATACAACCCCGATTTACGCGGCCACCTCGAAGCTCAGATCGCCAATGCGGCCGACGAGATGGCTTACACCGCCCATGACCTGGATGACGGCTTGCGCTCGGGCATGATCACACCCCAAATGCTGGATGGCATTACCCTCTGGGAGATCCTGGCGGAGAGTATTGGTTGGCACGATCGCCAAGCGTTCGATGAACTGATCCGCCACCGGCTCATCCGGAGACTGATCGGCCTGGAGGTTACCGACCTGGTAACAGCCACCGACCAAAGGCTACGGGAAAGCGGCGTGCGCTCGGTAGAAGAGCTGCAAAGCTTGCCCTACAACGTAATTGGCTACAGCGAAGATATGACCCGCCGCAACAGGCAGATGAAAGATTTCCTGTATGCCAACCTTTACCGGCACCATCGCGTGGTTCGCATGGCGGTCAAAGCCGAACGGCTCATCACCGGCCTGTTTGACGCTTACCTGGCAGCCCCTGAAATACTTCCGAGCCACGTCCAGGGCACCCTCGAGGCGCGCGGCCTGGAGCGCACAATTTGCGATTACATCGCGGGGATGACCGATCGATTCGCTGTGGAAGAACATACCAAGCTGTTCGATCCACAGACCCTGCCCTAGCAATTATGGATCTTCCGGGATCATTGGGAATTGCCGTGAACGAGGCAGATGTGGGGGGTTGGTGGCGGGCTGCGCCCGCCACCAACCCCCCACATCTAGCCCCTACCACGCCAGTTCCCGAAGAGCCATCTTCCGCTTTCAGCGGGATGAGACCAGGGTTTGGTATAATCGAACCCAGTTCCAGTAAGACTTTTTAGATCGCTAATACCTGTATTTTCGGAAGTAGATACGGAGGTAACCCCGACCTATGGCTGAGCAACATTATCTAACCAAAGAAGGCGCAGAACGGATGCGCGAGGAATTAGAACACCTGAAAGGCCCGGAGCGTGAGGCCCTGGCCAGGCGCTTGCGCTCTGCTATTCAGATGGGCGATCTATCTGAAAACGCCGACTATCACGCTGCTAAGGAAGAACAAGCCTTCCTGGAAGGGCGCATTCAAGAGTTAGAGTATTTGCTGAGGAACGCCGAGATCATCGAAAACTCCAACGGCAGGGCCGAAATAGTAGATCTGGGCGTCCAGGTGACGATCCAGGAACAAGATTACCCTCCAGAAACCTACCAGGTGGTCGGCGCAAAGGAAGCGGACCCGCGCAACGGCCGCATCTCCAACGAATCTCCGTTCGGCCGGGCATTGATGGGGGCAAAGCGAGGCGATGAGGTGGTCGCTGAAACCCCCAACGGAAGCGTTCGCTTAAAGGTGCTCGAAATTAAATAGGTTTATCGAATCGATCCCAAAAACAAGAGCGGTGGCCCGCACTCAAGCGGCCACCGCTTCACTTTTCTATTCCCGGATAACTTTGGGGGCCTTAAAACTATGCCTTCAACCAGGCCGTCAATTCCAAAGTCATGCGATCAAAGAAGCTCTGCGGAGGCAGTGCTCCGGAACCATAGGACATGTCCACGACCCGGGCCAACAGCTTCAGGGTCGCCGTCTCGAGCACCATCTCCCGGCCGGGCTCAGCGGGCACTGGTTCACCCTTGGCAGCCAGGCGCTGGCGAGTAGAGTCATCGGAGAAGGCATGCTGGCTCATCAAGACCTGGGTCACCGTCTGGATGTCGTTCTTATCAAACAACCAGACCTCGAAAGCAGTCACCCGCTTCGGCTCTCCGACCCCCACGGTCTCTGAAATCCCTACGCCACACTCGCCCAAGAACTCTCCTGCCTGCGAGTCGATACTGAAAGAATCGTCGTACAGATCGTTGCCCAAATTGTAGGTAGTCATAAATTGGGCAATGGGCGGCTCCTCGCCCTCCTGAACATATTCGGTGAATTCGGGCTGCGCCACCCTTTCCTCCTGGCCTAACACCGGCAGCCTCAAGCCGCCCAGGCGGTCACGGAACACGAAAGCTGCGAGCAAAACCGCCGCCAAAATGAACGTGATCAGGCACATATAGGGAAGCAGCGTGCGGACCAGGCTACCCCCAGCCGCCTCCGTCGGCGTGGGGCCAGGGGTGACTTCAGCCACCGGCGCGCCTTCGGCGAGCGAAATAAACATATCGATCGATTCGACGTTTTGTGCACCCGGATTGGCCTTGATCCCTTCCAGGATTCCGGCAGCCTCCGGCCCGACTTCATCGATTCGCTGTTTGGCAACGACCGGATCGCGGTTCAGAGTGTACGAGTCAATCGCCATGCGCAAATAAGTCTCTTGAAACTCGATGCGCAAGTCCTGGGGGCCTGCGTCAACCCACTCCACAGGAAACAACCACCACCCCAACACGACCAGACCGACGATGACGCCGACAATGAAGCTGACCCCACCGACCACCAGAGGCTTGTTCAGTTGCTCACGTATTGCATCCATTTCACTCACTCCAAAGACGTTGATCCTGAGTTGACAAAATCCATGTGGTGCCCGAGAAAGATCCCGGACCAACACGGAGCTTCGAACTCAAGCACCCGGATTTCGTGGGAAACCTTTCCCCAAATTCATTCAATTGTAGATCAGACCAAAAAAAATTGCAACTACCACAGGCCGTATTTTAGCACAGAAGTGCGAAAACATTCGAGCCCACCAGTAGTTGCAATCTTTATGCCGTTTCAGGCGATTCTTCCGTAATCACCTGATCCAGGGCGAACTGCTGTTCACACTGGGTACACTGGGCGTGGTTCTTGTTGGCTACAACCAGCAGTCCACCACAATTCGGGCAAGGAGTGGGTAGCGGCTTCTTCCAGGAGGTAAAGTCGCATTCGGGATAGTTCGAACAACCATAAAAGACGCGGCCCTTGCGGGTCCTACGCTCCACGATTTCCCCCCCATCCTGCGGGCATTTAACGCCAATCTTCTCCAACCATGGCTCGGTATAGCGGCACTCCGGGAAGTTGCTGCAACTGATAAATTTACCGTAGCGACCCCAGCGGATGACCAGATCGTGGCCGCACCTCGGACACGCCCGGCCAACCGGCTCTGGCTCGGATTTTATCTCAGGCATTTCCTTCTGGGCCCGCTTGAGCTCTTCTGAAAATGGGCCATAGAAGTCGTTTACGATCTGCACCCAGGACTCATCCCCGGATGCCACCCGGTCCAGGTCTTCCTCCATCCGGGCGGTAAAACTGATATCGACAATGTCCGGGAAGTGTTCGATCAGGAGATCATTGACCGTAAAGCCAATCTCCGTGGGGACAAGCCGTTTGTTATCCCGGGTAACGTAACCACGTTGGTGCAAAGTACCCAGGATCGGAGCATAAGTGGATGGACGGCCGATTCCATTCTCCTCAAGCGTGCGCACGAGGGAGGCCTCCGTATATCGCGGCGGGGGCTGGGTAAAGTGCTGTTCGGGGATCAACCGGAGCAACTTCTGCACCTGTCCCTCAAATAGGCCCGTTGGAATGCGGGTATCTTCATCCTCCTCGGAAGTTTGATCTTCGTCCCTGGCCTCCTCGTAAACAATCAGGAAACCCTGGAAGCGCAGTGTTGAACCGGAGGCACGTAAAACGTATTCATGCTCCCCGGTTTTGCCGGTTACTTCTACCGATAAGGTGTCGTAAATCGCCGGGGCCATCTGGGAGGCGACAAAGCGCTGCCAGATCAGACGGTACAGGCGCAGCTGGTCCCTGTTTAAATGAGGTTTCATGCTTTCAGGTTGGCGCAGCACCGAGGT
>DASQQR010000285.1:0-6886 GCA_035643335.1 Anaerolineales bacterium | reverse complement strand
TCAGCTCGACCTGATCAGCCAGAGGCGCGGTCCTACTGATGGCGTCCAACAAATCTAGGAGGCGCTCATAATCGCTCGTATGGAGGGCAGCCAAAACTTCTTGCCAATTGTGCTGAGACGCAGAAGTCTCATCCCCGCCAGGCTGCCGCACGCGGTTGGAGGAGTTCTGCTCCATTATTGGAACCCAACAGCTGAGATATGAGTGGTTGGATGAATCAGGCCATGCCAGCGTTGAGCTTAGGACAAGGCCCGGAGAAATGGATGGCTGTAAGGGATCTGCGGGAGTGTAATGCTATACGATTTCAATCAAATACTAAGTGACTGAAAATCCCTGGATTACCTGCGATGGCAGCCGGAAAAGCAAATAAATCGATCCAGACTGAACCGCTCTTCCGCCTTTTCCCCTCTGAGTACTACCCACCTACCCGGATGGAGCTTTCTGTCCTGTGACCATTTTTAATCCATTGCCGGTAATCAATGTCCTATTATAAAGAGTTTTCTTAAAAAGTTCAATCCCCCTTGACACTTTTCTTTCTCTGATGGTACAGACTGTGGCGAACGAGCAAACGGTTTTCAAGCCAAGCTCAGCCCGTCTATCCTGCCAGGGCCGCATGAACGAGCGAAAAGAGAGCGGGCACCTTTCATCCTGGCAAATTATACACTTTTGGATCTTCCGTTTCTAATCGAAAAATGCCGTGCGCGCTTCAAGGCGAACCAGGCGAGTTTCCAGGGAGGCGACATATCCGAGCAGGCGGCCGACAGCAAAGAGCAGGATGCTGAGTACCAGCGAGACGATCAGGGCGACCGCGCCAAGCCCACTGAGCAGGCCGGCGAGATAGGGGGCGATGAGGTTGGCGATGACCTCAGCGCCCATGAGCTGAAGCGGCAGGAGCAGGTTGTAGACGTTAGATGCGCCGGCTAACAGACTGATGCCAGTGATGAGGCCCAGAGCGAGTACGAGGCCTGCCAGAATATATGAGATGATTTTGAGGATATGGAGAGAACGTCGGGGTTGTATTTTGATCGGAACTACGCCCGAGGATTGATTGGTCTGGTAAACGGTGCTTGCGTTCATAGCTATGCTCCTATTCTCTGATTCCAACCAATTACATATTTTGTTGCCAATCAATGTCCGTAGGTTTCAGGCAAGATGGTGTCCAACAGAATGTCGTGAAGTCCCTGGAACTCTTCGAACGCAACTGAGTGCGCCGCGTTCTCGAATGAGAACATGCGTTTGCTGGGCGCTTCGAGCTGGTCGAACCATTCAAGCGCCAGGTCACGACGGGCGCTGACTTCGGCTTTTCCGTCCAGGATGTAGACAGGCACCTGCAGGTGGGGCACATCCTGCCGGAAGTCGATATCTTGAAGTTGGGGATACATGACCGTGAACATGTCGATCAGGCCGCGCAGCACGTTGACCTTCTCGACCAGGTTGTACTCGCTGGCGAATATGCCATACGGTCCAAGCCCCGCGCTTTCTCCAAGCGCAAGATATGCCTGGGGTGGAGTGTAAGGCTTGTAGAGTTGTGGATAGTAGCCCATGACGAAGGCGTTTGCATAGGGGATGTCCTCGTAGGGAGGTTCCCCGTAAGCGCGCATCTGGTTTGCCAGGTCTGCATCTCCCTTCTGCTCGGCCAGTGCCAACATGTCCTGATACAACCGCTGATCGGTCACGCGTTGGCTGACCATCTGCCCGCTGCCGATCCAGGCGTAATACAAATCAGGACGGCGTTGAACAGCGAGAACCCCGAGGGTGGTTCCCCACGATTCACCCAATAAATAGATTTTCTGTTCATCGAAGCGTTGGCGCAGATAGTTGGTCAGTTCGATGGTATCGGAGACTGCCTGATCCAGGGTCAGCGTGGACACAGGATCAAGCGCCGGGTAAGATTTTCCCGTGCCGCGCTGGTCCCAACCCACGACGATGAAATCCTGGGCCAGGCTCTCGAAAAACAGCCGGGAATAAGGCAAGTCGCTCTGGCCGGGTCCTCCGCTGAGATACAGAAGCACCGGACTGTCGGGATGCGCGGCGCGAATCATCAGCGCCTGATCCTGCCCTCCGATGCGAACCGTGGCCAGTTCGGCGATGCTTCCCGGTAGCGGCCGCCCGTCTGGCCCGAGGACCGCAGGAGTGCGGGCGGGGAGAAGGATCAAGATCGCTAACGCCATAACCACAGCGGCTCCAGCGATGGTCGGGATCCAGCGAATGGCGCCCACTTCGCCAGCCCTGTGGCGTGCCAGCGCTCTCCCCAGACCAGCACCGAAGATCATCGGCAGAATGCCCACCAGGCCATGGAAGCCACGCCCCAAAATAAGGGCAAGTATGCCATAAGGGCTATCCAGGCGAATGGCGTCCACGGTGGGGCCACCTGCACCCAGACGTGTGACCTCAATTGCAAGGATATAGGTTAGCGGCGCCAGGAGCATCACCCAGCGGGTGGGCAGGACAAAACCGGCAATCAGTCCCACCGCCAGGCTGGAGAGCAGGACGATGATGGCCTGCATTGCGGTGACTGGGCCGCGTGGCATGCCTAACGCCACCAGCAGCCCGCTCAAGGCGGCCAGGCCGGTTGCAATTACAGCGCCGGATAGGCGCATTTGAAAGACCTGTACTTGATTCTGTGTAATGGTTTTTAGGGTCGTCATGATCTTACCTCTTTCAAGCTTGGTTTGTCCGGATGAAGTTGCCATCCATAACGGTTCCAATCAAAATTCTGCGCACGTCGAGGATGGAGGGATCCAGTCCTGCACAAATTGCATCAAGGGTAAACAAAAACCTGTCCAGACACATCAGGCATCTGGGCAGTCCGGTGCCTGCCCAGATGGGTAGTCTTTTGCCAACCCAGGCGACCAGGTCCCAATTCCCCCACGAGTCGAGGCGCCAAACCCCCCATCTGCCGGGTGCGCCAACCGCCGTCTTTCGCTAAACTGGCGGCATACAAAGTCCGCCTCTCAATAGTCCAAACATAGGTTCAGAATTCGGAAGGGCAAACGAAATGATAGAAGCACCGTCCCCCACCTCCAGAAATCCGATGTTACGAGTGATGTCATTGCGTGATTTCCGTCTTCTATTCGCTGGCGCGACCACCTCCTTACTGGGAGATCAATTCGCGCTCATCGCTACCCCCTGGCTGGTGCTGCAACTGAGCGGTGATCCACTCATGCTGGGAATTGTCCTGGCGCTGGAGGGTATTCCCCGCGCCGGGTTCATGCTCATAGGCGGAGCGATCACTGACCGCCTGTCAC
This sequence comes from Anaerolineales bacterium, assembly GCA_035643335.1. GTDB lineage: Bacteria > Chloroflexota > Anaerolineae > Anaerolineales > UBA4823 > DASQQR01. The sequence continues at coordinate 3,640 of DASQQR010000285.1, read as the reverse complement.
CACGCGCCATCATGCTAACGGCGGACTTCATGCGTTTTGTTTTGACCGGCTTAATGGCCTTCGTTGTCTTTACCGGCCTCGCCGAGATGTGGATGCTGTACGCCTTCAGCCTGAGTTTCGGACTGGTTGCCGGATTTGCGATCCCGGCGCAAAACAGTATCGTGCCTGTGTTGGTAGAGGAACGGGATTTGCAGGCGGGCAACTCCCTCATCATGGGTGTCACCCAGTTGGCTGGATTCGTTGGCCCGACCATTGCAGGCCTTCTGATCGGCGGATATTCCAACTCATCCCTTGGTATCGGCCTGGCGTTTGCATTGGACGCGGTGACTTTCGCCGTCTCGGCGATTTGCCTGTGGCTGATCCGCATGGGTCGCGGGCAACACGCTTCTGCTGACTCTCTTGATAAAGAAAGCCTGTGGACATCCATTTTGACCGGGATGAAATATCTGTGGGCTGACGAAGGCCTGCGGCTAATGCTCCTGGTCATCACAGCCGTCAATTTCCTGCTCATCGGCCCGATCATGGTCGGCATTCCCGTGCTGGCAGATCAACGCCTGCCTGAAGGGGCAGTCGCCTTTGGCCTGCTTATGTCCGCTTTTTCAGGTGGGAACCTGGCCGGTTACCTGATCGCCGGATCGCTGCCCCGTCCGGGCGGGACAAGCTTGCGGATGATCATCGTCGGCCTACTTGTATTTTTCGGGGGGGTCGTCGGCTCGCTCGGTTTTATTTCGTCAACCTGGGTGGACTTCTGCACCCTGCTCTTGCTCGGGTTAGGAAACGGGTATATCGGGATCATCCTGATCACCTGGATACAAACGCGTACCCCCAAAGAGATGCTGGGCCGGATGATGAGCCTGTTGGTGTTCGCCAGCAATGGTTTGTGGCCCGTCTCCCAGGCGATTTCGGGCGCGGTGAGCAAATGGGACTTGAACTTGCTGTTCACCTTGGCAGGAGCCCTGGTCGTGCTCGTGACGGTCTGGATGGCTTTGCAACCGGGTTTCAAGATATTTAGTGAAAGCATTGCCTTGCAGCAGGTGGAAGGAGGTGATCTCAGGACAGACAACCTACCGGTCCATTAATGCACTGCTCGGCCAGAAAATAAAATACACGATGAAAACAAAGAACTGGAGGATTGCCATGGATACAACCACCGTTTACAAAACTGTTCGATCTAAAGGCGAAACCAAGCAGGTAACAAAAGCCCTAACGCCGTTTATGGCGCTCACCTTCGTTTTAAGCTGGGGAGCTATCGCCCTCCTCATCCTGTTCTACGATCAGATCATCGCCATCTTTGGTGAGTCAACCAATACCAATCCGGTGTTCATCCTGGCTGTGTATTCGCCCGGCCTTGTCGGCGTGTTCATGGTTTGGCGGCGCCACGGACTTCAGGGCCTGGGCAGATTCTTCCGACGCCTGACTCTGTGGCGTGCGCCTGTCGCGTGGTGGCTGTTCATCATCGTGGGCATTCCTGCTATTGTCTACGCCGCGGCGGCTGTGAATGGCGCCCTCCACGACCCATTCCCCTTCTCCCCGTGGTATCTTGTACTGCCGGCGTTAGCGCAGGCTCTGTTGCTCGGCCCCATCGAGGAGTTCGGCTGGCGGGGATTTGCCTTGCCGTTGCTTCAGCGCAGATTCGCTCCGTTCTGGGCCGGCTTGATCCTGGGCATCATCTGGGCCATCTGGCACATCCCGGCTTTCCTGCTTAGTGGAACGGAGCAAAGCGCCTGGTCCTTCGGGCCTTTCTTCGTTGGAGTGGTCGCTATTTCCGTAATCCTGACGCCATTCTTCAACGCTGCAGGAGGCAGCCTGCTGGTCGCAGTGTTGTACCACTTCCAGATGATGAACCCCGTATTTCCCGATGCCCAGCCCTGGGACAACCTCTTGTACGTCGCTGCTACTGTCATCGTCGTATACCTGAACCGCCATAAGATGTTCCAACGAGGGGAAGGAGTAACTGAGGTGCTAATGCCGGTTGTGGCCCGGGACGGCTGATCCTGCCTTTGGCGGAGGCAGCCGGTCCGCAAGGGGAGGTATTGGCGATGGATGTCCAGGCCGAGATGCTGGCGCGGGTGCGTGAAAAGGCGCAGGCGGCGGGATTGAAGAATGTGGAATTCCTGAAGGCTGGATTGGGCGAGGGCAAATTACGAGAGGGCTACTTTGACAGGGCTACGCTGGTCACTGTTTTGGGTGAAATCCCGGATCAGGGGGCTGGCTTACAGGAAATCTACAAGGCACTCAAGCCTGGTGGGGTGCTCTCCGTTACCGAAGTCATCTTCGATCCCCACTTCCAACGAACAGAGACGGTGCTACGCGTGGCGCAAATCGCCGGCTTTCACTGCAAGGACTTCTTCGGTTAGCGGCTGGCCCATAATCTTCATCTCGAAAAGATAACACAGTAAGCTGCAAATATGCGAGGGCTGGGCTTCCACGGCTTCATGGAGGATGGCTTTAGCCCGGCCTCACTCCTTCCCATCCACTTTGAACAGCGAACCAAAACGGGTGAAGAGCAGCAGATTACCGTGCAGCTTCATTTGGCCACTCAACAATGCCAGAGGCAAGTTGAGCCGGCCGGTAAACATCTTGCAAAAGACATCCGTTTCTCTTAGGTGAATCGTCAGACTGGGATCATCCACAGGGCCTTCGCCCGAAGTACATGATTCTGGAGAGACATCCACGTACCAATTATCGCCGCCCGGGCCGTCGACGCGAAACGCAATCACTGCCCGCAAGTCACCGCCCAAATCGTGCCGGTACAGCAGGCTGAGGGCGCGCATGACCCGTCCGATGACGCGGTGCCGGATTTCCGGTGAGAGCTGCATCCACAGTGGTGGAACACCCGCAGGTTCTGCTACCTGCGCCGTGTGGTGCAGCCCCACGTGGAACATGATGATGCTGAGCCCTTCGATGATCTTCACGGGCCTGTTATATATGGGCATCTCGGAGGCCATTTCTGCTTGCGCAGGTAGCAGGTTGCGGGAGATATTGGCAGCCTGTCCCAGGATCTCCAGTAATTCGGCGCACAACTCTTCGGTTGGCAGGGGTAGATGTTCCTCAATCCCCCGCCGGTTGTATGAATTGAACTGAGTACGGTCACTGAGACCTTCAAACACATAGGGCTCACGCTGCAAGGCACATTGAATGCTCTCCAGGCCATCCCCGTTCAGGGCGCAGAGGTGGGCGACGGTCTCATGCAGGTTCCACTCCTTGGGAGCGCCCTTCACGGGTCTCTCCCAATCGGCCTCTGAAAGCCCACTGAAAAAGCTGGCGTATATGCGCTGAACTTCGCAGAGATCATCCGCTAAGGTTTGAAAGTCGAAAGTCTTGCCGGTAGAATTTTTCATCGTTCTCCTTTTGAAGTTTTTTTGAACTTCCATCAAGCATTCAGGGGTGAATATTCATCGCTTGTTTGGGCGACAGTCGAACTGTGTCCCATCGGTTTGGCGCGCTAACTTAATTTTTAAAAGACGGAATGAGGTCATTTCGGCCCAGCCAGTCGCGATCTGTACGGGATTCAAATAAATACATGCCCCTATACCAAAACTTCTTCTATGGGTCTTCTGGGTGTATGCTCATCCTCCGCTTCAGCATATCCCAGCCGGAAGGTGTGTTGCAGGAATAAGTGCTCCTCAGGCGAAAGCCC
>DASQQR010000284.1:0-7478 GCA_035643335.1 Anaerolineales bacterium | reverse complement strand
CACGCGCTGGACATCTCCAAACGGTTGATGGATTTTGGCTTCCACCCACCCACCAACTACTTCCCGCTGATCGTGCACGAGGCCCTGATGATCGAACCGACCGAAACGGAGAGCAAGGAGACGCTGGACGCTTTCGCGGACGCGATGATCAAAATCGCTGAAGAAGCGCGGTCCGACCCCGAGGTACTGCTTACCGCCCCTCACGATACGCCCTTCGGGCGTCTGGATGAGGTCAAAGCGGCCAAGGAGCTGGTGCTGTGCTGCGTGGCTGAATACAGCAGATGAACTCTTAATCTTCCCGGTTGCTCTGAGCAACCGGGAAGATTAAAGTCGGCCAGAATCAGACATGCCTGCGAGAGCAACACCTTTCCTAGCTGATCACTACTACCACATCTACAATCGCGGTGTGAATAAGGCTATCACTTTCTTCGAGGAAGAGAATTACAGATACTTCGTTAGATTGCTCAAGAAAAACCTTGCAAGATACTCGATAAGGATAGTTGCCTACTGCCTGATGCCGAACCACTTTCACCTCCTGCTTAATCCCTCTCAGAACGATAACCTGAGCGCTTTCATGAAAAGCCTATTGGGCTCGTATTCTCAGGCGATAAATAAACAAAGGATACGCCAGGGTCCACTGTATCAAGGGCGATTTCAATCCATTGTGGTGGACAAAGAAGAATACCTCATCCACCTGGCGCGCTATATTCACACCAATCCAGTGAATGCAGAGATGGTAAAATCTCCGCGTGATTGGCAGTACTCCAATTATCTCGATATCATCGGCCGACGAGGAGGAACCTTGAAAGACTCTTCCATCGTACCGGAAAGATTTCCAACAGGAGGCGAATACCGCAAATTTGTGGAGGAATACTGGCAAGATACGAGAAAACTAAAGGAACTTGAAAAATACCTCATCGATTAGGAACAATCCTCAAGGCATCTTCCCGGTTGCTCAGAGCAACCGGGAAGATCACTAGACCCGAAATGGTCGGGTGAGAAGCAGCCATCCAGGAAGAATTCTTTCAATCGAGTCCAAAACCTCTCCCTGTGCAGGGAGAGGTTTCTGTTACTGCCGGGGCGCAAACGAGGAGATGTATTGTCTTTCAAAACTGTGGAGGAATGAGCTTCCAAGTTGATGATAAAATACGTGTCCATTAAGATGAAGAAAGGTATCTTCTCAATAGGAAGGGGTAGGTGTTTGTTGGAGCGGGCGTCGCTGCGCTTATGGCCCTTCCAACAAACACCTACCCCCCTGATTATTGAGAAGATACGAAGAAAGGGTCATTTAGAAGCCGGATTTATGAGTTTGCCTGATGAATTCGAGTTCGTCGAGCCTCGCCCGACGGTGGAGATCTTTTTGCCGGAGGGGCGCGTGTTGCGTGGACCGCGGGGTCGCAAAGTCGGCGAGTTCCTGCAAGCACTAAATCCCCTTCGCTCCGGGGGTAAAGCACTCAACAATGACAGCCCACCCATCGTCGGGGCCATTGTCAATAGCGAACTGCGCGAGCTGACCTATCCAATTAATATGGATGCGACCGTGCAGCCGGTAACGATGGGCGAAGCCGACGGCATGCGCATCTACCGGCGCTCGCTTACTCTCCTTCTAGAGACCGCCTTCGAGGAATTCTTCCCAGATGCCAAACTGACCATCGATCATTCGGTTTCTTCGGGAGGATATTTCTGCCAGGTCACGGGGCGGCCACCGCTCTCTCAAGGCGAGCTGGTGAAGGTGGAAGAACGCATGCGCCAGATCGTCGAAGAGGATATCCCCCTGGCGAGGAGCCAAATTCCGCTGGGAGAGGCGATCGAATATTTCCGGTCGAAAGGTCATGTCGACAAAGTCCGTCTCCTGGAGCACCGCACCAAGGATTATCTGACCATCTACGAATTAAAGGGCAACCGCGATTATTATCACGGCTACATGGTTCCTTCAACCGGATATTTGTGCTGGTTTGGGATTGTGCCTACAGACGAGGGCTTTACTTTAAGATTTCCGCGCCGGCACCGGCCGACCGAACTATTGCCTCTACCGGATTACCCGAAATTGCTGGCCACATTCCGCCAGTATGGAGATTGGCTATGGCGACTAGGCATTCAGAGCGTCGGAGCCTTGAATGACGCCATCGAGGGTAAGCGCATTCGGGAAATCATCCTGGTCTCGGAAGCGCTCCACGAACTGCGTGTCGCCGACATCGCCGCTCAGATCGCGGCGCGGGCCAACAAGGTCGGCGTGGTCTTAATCGCGGGTCCCTCCTCATCGGGGAAAACAACCTTCTCCAAGCGACTCACGGTCCAACTGCTGGCACAGGGGATCTCTCCCTTCCCGCTTGGCATGGACAATTTTTTCCTGGACCGGGAGCTTACCCCAAAGGATGAGAGCGGCCAGTACGATTTTGAATCGATCAACGCTCTCGACCGCAGCCTGTTGGAGGGGGATCTGCGCGGCCTGATCGCTGGAGAGCAAGTGCAGCTGCCCGGGTACAACTTCAAGACCGGCAAGAGAGAGCCGGGGGATGTCGTACGGCTCGAAGCGGGGCAGATCATCATCCTGGAAGGCATTCACGGCTTGAATCCGGAGCTTCTTCTGGAATTCCCGGAGGAGCAGACCTTCCGCATTTATGTTTCTGCACTAACCCAACTCAACCTGGACCGGCATAACCGGGTTTCCACAACTGACACACGCCTTTTGCGCCGAATCGTGCGCGATGCGCGCGAGAGAGGTTACAGCGCCCAGGATACGATCCGGCGGTGGGAATCCGTGCGCCGCGGTGAAAAGCGCTACATCTTTCCTTACCAGGAAAATGCCGATGTGATGTTCAACTCCGCTCTGGCTTACGAGCTTTCCGTGCTCAAGCCCCTGGCGGAACCGTTGCTGCGCCAGGTTCCGTATGGAACGTACGAATACATTGAAGCCAAACGGTTACTGGCCTTCCTGGAATGGTTCTTGCCGCTCGAAACCGAATTCATCCCAGACAATTCTATTATGAGAGAGTTTATTGGGGGATCTATTCTGCGGGACTTCAAATTGTGGCATAATCACAACAAATAAGATATCGTTTCCGTGCCCCACATCATCGCCTAAACCATCCTTGGGAAGTCGGACTATGCGCAAACGAATACTTACAACGCTTTCAGTGCTCCTCGCGCTGGCGCTGACCGGGGCTTCTGTCGTCGCCGCTCAAAGTAAATTCGGCAAGTCCCCCTCTCCAGATTCCAAACCTTTGCCTACCGCTGCACCAGATCGGGAGGGCCTGGTAGTGCGCATGTATACGCGTGACCGCGCGCTGATCGACAAACTTTCTAAGTCCCTGGACATCTGGGAAGTCAACCGGGAGGCTGGTTATGTGGTGGCCGCGATGGGCAGGGCAGCATACGAGCGGTTTGCGAAACAGGGTTACCGCATCGAGATCGACCAGAAAAAGACCTCCGGGACTTCACGGCTGAACCAGGTGCTGCCAGGGCAGAGCACCGGAATCCCAGGTTATGCATGCTACCGGACCGCGGAAGAGACTTACGCGGATTTGTCTGCGCTGTCCCAGGCCTACCCAAGACTGGCCAGGTGGATCGACCTCGGCGACAGTTGGGAGAAGATAGCTTCAAACGAGGCTTCAGGTTACGATATCCACGCCTTGGTTCTAACGAACCAAGATTTCGCCTCGCCAGTGCCCAAGCCGGTACTGGTTATCATAGCAGCCATCCATGCGCGCGAATACGCCACCGCGGAATTGGCGGCGCGATTCGCCCAGTATCTGATGAAGAATTACGGTAGCAATCCGGATGTTACGTGGCTCCTAAACTACCAAGAGATCCATCTCATACCGATGGCCAATCCAGATGGCCGCAAGCTGGCAGAGCTGGGCTATTATCAAAGGAAAAACACCAACAATTCGAACGGTGGGGCTTGCGCGGTCCCGCCAGATGCGTTCAACCAATACGGGACCGATCTCAACCGCAACTTCGGATACAATTGGGGTGGCGCCAGCCTGGATGCCTGTTCGGAGATCTACCAGGGGCCTTCGGCTACCTCCGAACCCGAGACCCAGGCCCTGGAGGAATATTTGAAAGCGACCTTCCGCGACCACCGGGGCGAAGGAGAGGAACCAGCACCTGACTCGACCACAGGACTATTCATATCGCTGCACAGCTACGGCCAGCTGGTGCTTTGGCCGTGGGGTTACACTTACGGCCCAGCACCGAACCAGGCGCAACTCAGGACTTTGGGGCATAAATTGGCCTTTTATAATGCTTACCTGCCTGAGCAAGCCAGCGACCTGTATCTGACTACGGGTGACAGCGACGATTTCGTCTACGGCGAGCTAGGTATCCCGGCGTACACCTTTGAAATGGGCACCGATTTCTTTCAAGATTGCCCGAGCTTCGAAGACACTATCCTGCCCGACAACCTGGAAGCGCTAATGTACGCCGCCAAAAGCGCGCGCCGGCCCTACCAAACACCCGCTGGGCCCGAGATGCTCAACCTGACGGTAGAACCGTGGGTGGTTGAACCAGGTTATTCCATAACCGTCAGCGCGCTGGCCGACGATAGGCGCGCCTACCCGGGCATAACTACTCAGACCATCGCTGGAGCGCGATATTCGCTCGATGCGCCAGCCTGGATCACGGGTACCGCTGTCCTGCCGATGGTCGCTACAGACGGCGATTTCGACAGCTACACAGAGGAGGCGCAAGTGGTGATCGACACAGCCGGATGGAGCGCAGGCCGCCATCTGATCTTCGTCGAGGGCCGGGATTCGGACGGAAACTGGGGCGTGCCGAGCGCGGCCTTCGTATGGTTGGGCCAATTGGATTTCAAAGCCTACCTACCCATGGTCGACAACCAGTAGAATCATTCTGGGTAACTTCTCAATAAGAAGGGGTGGGTGTTAGTTGGAGCGGGCGTCGCTGCGCTTATGGCCCTTCCAACTAACACCCACCCCCCCAATTATTGAGATGATACCATTCTGGTGTATTGCAGGCATCCTTTTCGGAGGAAAGCTATGACGAAGCGTTCAAAACGTGAAGAGCGACGCGCTGTCCGGGAGGCCAAGCGCCGCAATCAGCGCCTGATTGCAGGCGCTGGAGCAGCCTTAATCGTGGTGGTGATTGCCATTCTGGTCTATAGCGTTGCCGCCAGTCAAAAAGGAGGTACTACCGGTTTGAAAATCGAAGATCTAAAGATCGGAGAAGGGCCGGCGGCAAAAGCCGGCGACACAGTCAGCGTGCACTACACCGGGTGGCTAGAGGACGGGACCAAGTTTGACTCTTCGCGGGACCGGAACCGGCCCTTTGAATTTACATTGGGACAGGGAGGTGTCATCCAGGGCTGGGATCAAGGGGTGGTCGGCATGCAGGTGGGAGGTGTGCGCAGACTGACTATTCCTCCTGCTCTGGCGTACGGACCGGAAGGTTATGCGGGCGTGATTCCTCCTGACGCCACCTTGAGCTTTGAAATCGAGCTGCTCGAAATCAAATAACCCGTAATGTATTATTTGGGGAACCGGCTGACCACGGTGGCGGCAGTGGGCAGGTTGACCCGGTCACCGGTCTGCAAGTCGGCAGGGGCTTTGCTCGCTGTCCTGGGAGCGCCTTGGTAGATCAAGACTGGCGTGCCCTCTTCAGCATTCTTGAAATCCACGAAGGCCTGACCGGTGAGATAGCCATCTTTGTCGATGGCGCAGCTGGTGACGGACCCAACCACGCGACCGCGGCGATCTACCACCGGATCGCCCAAGTGTGCCATGCGAACACCTTTCTCGTTGAAACGGAAGCGTACGACTTCGCCCTGGCGAGCGACTTCGCGTTCCATGAAAGCTTTGCGCCCGACAAACCAGGGCTTGTAAGTCTTTACATAGGCGGCAAAACCAGCTTCGGCGACACCCAGATTGAGCTCACCACCCATCTCGTGACCGTAGAGAGGCAGGCCAGCCTCGGTGCGCAGCGAATCGCGGGCACCCAGGCCGCAGGGTCTAAGCCCAAAAGGTTCCCCGGCCTGCAACAGAGCCTCAAAGAGACTGGCAGCCCGGTCCGGGTGGACGAAGAGTTCAAAGGCCATCCTTTCACCGGTGTAGCCGGTGCGGGACACCACCAAATCAAGGCCGCCTACCACGGCATCACACAGCTGGGTGCGCTTGAGGCCCATGATGCGCTTGCGCTCCGACTCGTCACAGCCCAAGGCCAGCAGGATGTCTCTGGAACGGGGTCCCTGCAGGGCGATGTCCACGCGCATGTCCGGGCCCTCTTTGGGATCGCGCAAATTGCGCAGTGTAACATTCCGGCCAAAGGCGCGCGCCCAGGGCCGGTCTCTATCTACCAAGACTTCCCCGTCCTTGACCGCATGTAACCAGGTCCGATCCTTATCATCGTTGGAAGCGTTGACGACCACCAGGAACTTTTCGACAGCGCGGCGGTAAACCAATAAATCATCGATGACATTGGCGTCTGGATCGAGGAAATGGGTGTAAAGGGATTCGCCCACACCCAGCCCAGCGATATCATTGCCGACTACGCTATCAAGGAACTGGGCGGCATCCGGCCCTTCTGCCTGATAGACACCCATGTGAGCGACGTCGAACAGCCCGGCAGCCTGGCGAACAGCCAGATGCTCCTCTACCACAGAGGTGTACCAGACCGGCATCTCCCAACCGGCAAAGGGGATCAGCTTGGCGCCCAGGTTCTTATGGACTTCAAAGACAGGGGTGCGCCGTAATTCGCCTTCCATTTCGTGCCATTGAAAGATGGGAGGCGACTCCGTAATCAAGGCCTCGGCAGGAAGGCCGACAAAATATGGTTTTCGAGCCCATATGGGGTCTCGACCGGCCTCCAGCGGGCCAGGCTCTTGAGACTCTTTGACCCAGATCGGACCGGGGACCTTGCGATCCAGGTCCTCATCAAAGGATACATAACCATCCGAAAGGTCGCGCAGCCACGCAGCCACAACGCCGGCCTTTTCACCCGGCACGGTGAGGCGGAAGCGATAGGGGTCGAGGCAAGTCAAAGTGCCATCGACCTCCCCGTGTGGGACGGACAAATGCGTCGCCTGGCTGCTACCAGGCCTCAAGGCTTCCACATCGCTGGAAACCACGAAGTTCAGGTAGGAGCGAACCCGCTCGCCTCGCAGATCAAAGGCGACTGGTTTGGCGCCCACAGAGGCGTAGTCATCCAGATAGTAAAAGTGCGGGTAGCCGTGCTCGGGCGGATCGAAATCTACGCCGGCCGTTTCAGCAAGCGTACGTACCCGCAGCCTGGCATCTTCGAGCGCATCGAAATCCACCTTAGCACGCTGCAGCTGGCGGCTTCTGCCGGTAACGCCATAGGGCGTGGTGGCATGCAAGGTGTCGGCGATGACATCAGCCAGGGCGATGGTTTCCTCCTTCCCAAAGCCGCGTTGGGTGACCCAGGAGGTACCCATGCGCAGACCGGATGGGTTGGCGGCGGATTTGTCGCCGGGGATCGTATTGCGGTTGACCACGATCCCG
>DASQQR010000283.1:0-7402 GCA_035643335.1 Anaerolineales bacterium | reverse complement strand
GGCTTCGATATGCACAGTTACATCATTAACTTCGTCCAAAGCCAGCAAACGCCTGCGCACTTCGTCAGCAATGGCGTTGGCCTCCTCGATCGTATTCTCCGAGGAGACCTGGATGTGCAGGTCCACGGCTGCGCTTCCGGTGGCTCCCCGGCTTCGTACCCGGTGAAAGGTCTCGACCCCACCCACGCTACTGACGACCTCGGCGATTTTCTGGGGGTTAACCGCGGCGCGATCCACCAAAACCGGTATATTTTCGCGCAGGATATCCACACCAATCTTGGCGATCATGATCGCCACAAAGGCTGCCAGGATGGCGTCCGCCCGATGAAATCCGAACACCACGAAGGCCAAACCACCCAGCACCGATAGGGAAACTAGGATACTGGCGCGGGTATGCATTGCGTCGGCGACCAGGATCTCGCTTTGCAGTTTTCGCCCCTGGCGAAGCTCGTAATAGCTGGTTAAGCCTTGGATGACCATCGAAACTAGCATGGCTCCAACGACCCACACGCCAATTTCGGGCTTTGATTCACTTCTGAAACGCCCCCAGGATATGACGAGCAACTGCCAGCTGGTGATGAAGAGCAGAATCGAGATACTGATGGCGGCGATCGTTTCAAATTTGCGATGACCATATGGGTGTTCGGCATCCGGCGGTTTGGAGCCCGCATATAAGCCAGCCAGACCGGCCACGTTGGATAAGCCATCGAAGAAGCTATCCAGCCCGTCGGCTACGACACTGAGTGCGCCCGTCAGGAGTCCGGCGGCAACCTTGACTCCTGTCGCCACAAAGTTCAGCAGCATGGTAACCACCAGAACCTGACGAATCTTTGAAATATCGCGCGTATCGGTGGGAAAATAGCCGACATCCTCCCAATTGAAACCAGCCATATAACAGATTATAACCTTTAATGTTCGGAAACTGCTGTTGCCGAACCTCTCGAACCCGCTCTAACCATTCGCCTAAAGAGGAGGTAATCGAAATCCCAGATTGACAATACACAGCTGCTCGTTTACATTTTGCCTAGTGAAAAGTTCGATGATAGTCAGCCAAAATAAAAGGGGCGTTCCCTGGCGCTCATCCAGGAGGGGTTGAAAACCGGCACGGGCATCATCGGTACACAAGCCATCACTCTTCGACTTCGCCGGGCTGAGCTCTTCGGGTAATTCGGAACGCTCTAAATTAAAAAGGCGAGTGGCCTGCACTCGCCTTTAAGGGGATTCGTTGATCGTATCAGGCTTTTTGATTGGTCCTGATCTTGAATAGGGCATAAAGCGGGCACCATCCTACCACACCGGTGAGCAAAGGTATGAAGCCCAGGACGATCAAAAAGACGCCCAGGCTGCCTCCGACCACGCCAGAGAAACCCAGGTAAAGCAGCACAAACCCCAAGACGATCCGAATGATGCGATCTAACCCAGATTCATTGATGTACGACATGGTTTTCCATCTCCTTATGTAATAATTATTTCCGGTTTTCTATTATTTAGATGGAAAATCACTGAAAAGGTTACAAACGAAGAGGTTCTTGGGAGATGTGCGTGCTCCGCACGCCCATCTCCAGCCATCCATCTTTCCCACTTGGCTGCAATCTATAGTAAACTAAATCTAACCCAAACCGGAAAGGGCGGGTCATCGCCATGGTTAGCATGGGTTCTGAACCAGACAGGGTAGCTGTACTCGAAGATCATTAGCCTGGACAGACCCGCCCCTACATCGGCGTGATGGGTGCAAATCATGTCAAGAGCTTCCAACCCCACAAAAGACGACTCTCTCTTGTGCAGCCGACGTTCCAAGGCGCTTGGCGAACAATTATTTGGCTCCGTTAAGAAGACAACCATATGGCTTTTGCTGGAATATCCCTATTTGTGGGGTCGAAAAGCATTCGAAGAAAGCGATTTACCAGCACAACTGAAATCGCATCTGTCCTCATTCCTGGATCACGTCCCCTATTCGAAGCTGCTACTTATCAAAAGCCAAAGCGCTATGTTTAATGAGAAAATCAATTGCTTCATGGTGATCAGCAGCGAGAACCGGCCCAGGATTTACCGATTCCAGATCGATGCCTACCTCGATCTGCTGGACCTTGATCTCAGCAGCCTGCTGTCCGAGGAGAGTGTATTTTCCTCACATCTGAGCGCCAGACCGATTTTTCTGGTATGCACCAATGGAAAAAGGGACCCATGCTGCGCCAAATACGGCCTTTCGGTCTATGACCAGATATCTGCGATAAAGAGGGAACAGGTCTGGCAAACCACGCACCTTGGTGGCCATCGCTTTGCTTCAAATATACTCTGTTTCCCCCATGGGATTGTCTATGGCCGTGTGGACCTGGAGAGCGCCACACAATTAGTAGATGCTTATGCCCGGGGAAGCATTTTGCTGGACAAGTACCGCGGCCGCGCCTGCTTCGATCCCCAGGTGCAGGCAGCAGATTATTTTTTGCGCAAGCAGACGCATGTGACGCAGATCGATGCATACCGCCTTGCGGGAGTCGACGTGCTTAAGGCGGACAAGTGGCGTGTCAGATTTCATTCCGCATCAGATGGGAAGGCCCACCAGATAACCCTCTTTACGCAATTATCTGAGTTTCAGACGTATACCAGCTGCGATGATGACCAGTTAACCACGGTCCTTCAGTACAATATGGAAGGCATCGAGACTATGGCCTGACGGTCCCTTTCAACACCATGTTGTCATGAACGCCGCGTTCGCCCCAAAGGATGAAAACCGAAAGATCCTCCACTTTGACCTGGATTCCTTTTTCTGCGCGGTGGAAGAACAGCGCAATACCTCCCTGCGAGGCATCCCCTTTGCCGTCGGCGGGCGGCCAGAAGCCCGCGGCGTGGTTGCTTCGTGCTCCTACCCGGCTCGAAAATTCGGCATTCGCTCGGCCATGCCCATGTCCCGGGCCCTCAGACTATGTCCCCAACTGGTGATCATCCCGGGAAACCACAAATTGTACTCGGAGACCTCTCGCCAGGTCATGGAGCGTCTCAAAAAACCCGGACGTTTGGTGGAACAAATCTCCATTGATGAGGCCTTTCTGGACGTGAGCCGCGAAGCCGAACCGGGCGAAGTCATCGCGCGTCGATTGCAGAAGAAAATCCACGCCCAACTTGGCCTGCCCTGCTCAATAGGCGTTGCCACGAACAAGTTGGTGGCTAAGATCGCCACCGATGTGGGTAAATCGGCGGCTCGCGGCGAAGGCCCCCCAAACGCCATTCAAGTGGTACCACCTGGCAAAGAGGCCGGATTTCTCGCGCCTCTGCCAGCAGAGGCCCTATGGGGAGTTGGCCCCAAAACTGCGGCCCTGCTGGAGGAGAAAGGCATCCGCACGATTGGAGACATCGCCCGGCAGACTGAGCAGGATTTGGTGGCCTGGTTTGGCAAACACGGGCATGATCTCTTCCTGCGATCGCGAGGCGTTGACCGGGGCGAGGTCCAACCTCTTCATGAGACGAAATCCATCAGCAGAGAGACGACTTTTGCCAGAGACCTCCGTGATGCGGACGAACTGCGCAAGACCTTATCCGTTCTTTCGGAAGGTGTGGCTCGCAGGCTACACCACGAAAATCTGGCCGGGACAACGATCAAGTTAAAACTGCGGTGGGCGGATTTCACCACCTTAACCCGGCAGGTAACGGTCGATCCACCGGTGGATGATCCAGACAGCATATACAAGTATTCCCTCCACCTCTTCGAAGCGGTTTGGAAAGCGGGTAGACCCGTTCGCCTGCTCGGCGTTGGCGTGAGTGGATTGGGCGCTCCCATCCGCCAGCTGACGTTATGGGAAGTTGGATCGGAAGCCAAATTCTCGGAGAAAGAGCGTCGCCTGCTGGAAGCAATTCAGGAACTGCGGGTTCGCTTTGGTGACCAGGTGATCAGACAGGGTAGCCCTGATAGCCAGGATAAGTAAGGCTGTGTGCGCAGGGGTGGCTATGCGAAATCATTCGCGTCCCTTGGAGCTCATATAGTTTACGGATTTGAGATCGCCAGCACCCAAATATCTCTCAGGAATGTGATAAACTCGAAAATAGAAGATACCATTTAGGCAGCATCAGTGACGAAGACTCTAAAGGTACAACTATTTTTTATTTTAGTCGGTGCCCTGGTTTTTTTCGCTTTGCCACCGGCGGCAAAATCGCAGGATTCAGCCGGCGTAACCTTGACCGCGACAGCGGGTTTCGATGGCTATTTCAAAGAAGGTCATTGGATCCCGGTGCATATCGTTGCCGAGAATCGGGGGCAAGGCCTGGATGGCCGCATTGAATTGCATCTCAGACGATTGAATAACGCCACCAGCACCTATACATATCCAATATCCCTGCCGAATACCTCTCGAAAGGAAGTCTTTCTGTACGTTTACCCGGAGAGCTATTACTTAGGACGGGATATCAAGGTATCGCTGCTTGTCAACAGGACCGAGATCGCCTCCACCAATGCGCGCCTGATCACTGTACGGGACAATGATCTACTATTTGGGATAATCAGCGAAGCTCCTTCCGACTTTAATCTCTTGGCTGACCTGGATCCAGCCGGTGGGGAAGCTTTTGTTTCCCAAATCGGCACGAATGGACTGCCAGACCGGACTGCGGGACTGTCCGGCCTGGATGTCCTGCTGATTTCGAAGGTCGATACGGGGGCAATCACAGAAAACCAGCTCCAGGCCTTAAGGAATTGGCTCGTCTCAGGAGGACGTTTGATTGTAACCGGCGGCCCGAGCTGGCAGAAAACTGCGGCTGGGCTGTCGAGTCTGCTGCCTCTAGCTCCAGACAACACCCAGTCCATTTCGGATTTATCCCCCCTGATTTCTTTTTCGCAGAGCCATTTCCCGATTGAAGGTAATGCCGTGATTACCACGGGTTCGCTTAGGCCCGGCGTACAAACGCTTGCAAGCCAATCGGGCTATCCCCTGATACTGGAGCACTCTATGGGGCTAGGCAGCGTTATTTACCTGTCGGTGGACCCCTCATTGGAGCCCCTTAGAAGTTGGGAGGGTCTCGAAGATCTTTATGCCGGGCTGCTCCGGGTAGACAAAGATAGGCCAGGATGGGCACGTGGATTCCAAGACTGGGATTCCGCAGCTGAAGCCATTGCATCTTTGCCGAGCCTGGCAACGCCCTCAGCCCTGCTATTTTGTGGTTTCTTGGTTTTGTACGTGGTCGCACTTGGGCCGGGGAATTTCATCATCCTGCGCAAGCTAAAACGCCGCGAATTGGCCTGGTTCAGCATCCCAGCACTGGTGATTTTCTTCAGCCTTCTGTCCTACGTGATCGGGGACCGGATGCGCGGAGACCGAGCCTTGCTGGAGCGCATGGCGATCGTCCAGGTCTGGACGGGCTCAAGTACGGCCCGCGTAGATGGGTTGGTGGGCATCTTTTCGCCCGGCCGAGCTACCTACCAGGTTGAAGTCGGGCCGGGGTTCCTCGCCCATCCTATTCCCACCAGCACCCGTCTGCTTGGCGGCGGGAACTGGACCATCGCTGAGGATGGCGCCGGCGTTACCATCCCGGATATGCGCTTAGAGGTAGGCGGTTTAGACGCTTTTGCCGTCGAGGGGAATATCACGCCCCGGAAATTACCCATGATCTCGAACTGTCCCTTGCCGGCACGGGCGTGAACCTGGAGGGGAAGATCTCCAACCATAGCGCACTGACCTTGCATGGAGCAGTCTTGATCGCGCCGGGCAATACGCAGCAACTCGGCGACCTAAAACCTGGAGATACCCAGGACATCTCTATTAACCAACGGGCCTCTGGCCGCGCAGCTCCGTCAGGACAATCGGCAAGCGCGGTTCCATCGGGTCCCGGAATGATCTACTTCAGCCCTGGCGGCGATAGTCTGGCAATGGATATTTTGGGCACCTCGAATTTCTACCAGGATAAAGAGACCAACCGGCGTTATCTGCTGCTCAACGCGTTAGCCAGCACCCAGGACAGGCAACGCGGGCCGGGAGGGGGCATTTACCTCACCGGCTGGACAAGCGAATCGCCTATTCCGGCCAGCCTCCAAGGCAAAAATGAATCTGGTGAAAGCATAACGCTTTACATTTTTAACATCTACCCTTCTTTGGACTTGCAGGGGAATCGCCTGAACCTTCCGCCAACCCTGTTTTACTGGACCAGCCTTTCCACCGGACCCACCGACAATGATGCGCCCTATGACACCCGCCTTTTCCCCGGCAGTTATGCCCTCAAGTTTTCGCTCTCCCAGCCTATCGGCTTCTCAAAGGTCCAGACATTGACTTTGCACCTCAAGAATTCCGGAGCACAGGGATCGAGCGGATTGAAAATCTATCTGTGGAATTATCGCATCGAGGATTGGGATAGCCTGGGTCAATTAGATTGGGGAGACTTTTCGGTTCCAGAGCCGGAAACATACGTTGAGTCGGATGGCGAAGTGCGTCTCAAGATCGAAAATCCAAATACCCCGGCTGGGATTCGCATCGAAGCAGTTGATTTGTCGTTAGTGGTTGAAAGATGATGGCAGCGATCATTAATATCAAGGATCTTACCAAACGTTTCAACGGGAGAACCGCCGTAGATCAACTTACCCTATCGGTTGAAGAAGGGGATATTTTCGGATTTGTCGGCCCCAACGGAGCCGGCAAGACCAGCACAATCCGCATGATGGCGACACTTTTGAAGCCGGACGCCGGTGACATCCGGGTTTGCGGGCACCCGGTATCCGAGAGCCCACTCCCGGTAAGGAAAGCGATCGGTTACATGCCGGATTTCTTCGGCGTGTACAATGACATGAAAGTCTGGGAATATCTCGACTTTTTCGCGGCCTGTTACGAACTCTCCGAAGCCGAGCGCGCCCCTTTGATTGGCGATCTTCTTGAACTTGTCGAGCTTTCTCACCGCCGGGAGGATATGGTTGAAAGCTTATCTCGCGGCATGAAACAGCGTCTGAGTCTGGCTCGCACCCTGGTCCACGATCCTAAAGTACTGATTTTGGACGAGCCGGCTTCCGGGCTGGACCCTCGCGCCCGCGTGGAAATCCGAGAGTTAATGGTGGAGCTGGCTCGACTGGGCAAGACCATTTTCTTTTCCACACATATCCTTGCCGATGTCGCTGAGATCAGCACGCGGGTAGGCATTATCGAAGCCGGAAAATTAATCGGAGTCGGAACGCTGGAAGAGCTGCAGCTGCACCTCATGCCCCATCGAGTGGTGCAAATCACGCTCTTGGATCGGGCAGCGGAGGCTGCCGATTACCTGGCCCAGGTTGATGGTGTAACCGTGATGGAGGCAAGCAAGGCAGTCATCCAGAACCGCACCCTCCTGGAAATCCAGTTCTCGGGAGATGACATGGCCCTGAGCCGCCTGTTGGCGGCTCTCACCACCCGGGGTTTTCCGATCCTTCACTTCAGTGAGAACAGCCGTGATCTGGAGC